>NZ_SPVG01000253.1 GCF_004614165.1 Duganella callida
TCCTCGCCGCCTGCCTGAGCGAAGCCGCCCAGGCCGACGATGACGCCCGTTCCGCCGAACTGGCCGCCGATGCCGCCCAAGCCGGCGCGCCGTCGTCCGGTTCGCCCGCCGGCGCGGCCTGATCCACGGATGGCCGGCGCCGTCGTCATCACCCGTCCGCTGGCGCAGGCCAGGCCGCTGGCGGCCCGCGTCGCCGCGCTGGGCCGCGCGGTGGAAGTGCTGCCGCTGCTGGAAATCGCCCCGCTGCAAGATCAGTCGGCGCTGCTGAACGCCCTGGCGCGCCTGCCCGACTACGCGCTGGTGGCCTTCGTCTCGCCCAACGCCATCGACGCCGCGTTTGCCCACATCAGGCAATGGCCGCCGGCGGTGACCCTGGCCGTGCTGGGCGAGGGCAGCCGCGCCGCGCTGGCGGCCCACGGCATCACCCCGGCGCAAGCCCGCATCGTCAGCCCGGCCGACGCCGCCCACAGCGACAGCGAACACCTGCTGCAAACCCTGGACCTGGACGCGCTGCGCGGCAAGCCGGTGCTGCTCGTGCGCGGCGAGAGCGGCCGCGAGCTGATGGCCGACGGCCTGCGCGCCGCCGGCGCCCTGGTGGACGTGGTCCCGGCCTACCGCCGCGCCGTGCCCGAGCTGACGCCCGCGCTGGCCGCCACCCTGCGGCGTCTGCTGGCGCAGCGAAACGACTGGGTGATCACCAGCTCCGAAGCGCTGCGCGGCCTGTGCGGCCTCCTGCATCAGATGGACTTGCAGACGGCTGGCGCGATGCAGCACAATAGCGTTGTAGCCATGCAACAACAGCATCTGATCGTGCCCCATGCCCGGATTGCCGAAACGGCAAACAATTTAGGATTTTCCCAGCTGACGCTGACCGGATCAGGCGACGAACGCCTGCTGGCCGCGTTACAATCATGTCTATGAACGATTTGCCTACATTACCTGATCCGGCCGTTTCGACAGCCAAGCCTGTCGAGCCGCCGCCACCTTCGCAGCCCGAACCGAGCCTGCTCGAAACCTTGCAACAACCGCAGATGCTGTCGGTGGGCATCCTCGTGCTGGCGATCCTGCTGGCCGGCCAGACCTGGTCGTCGCACGCGCGCGTGAACAAGCTGCGCGAAGAGATGGCAATGCGGCTGCAGAAGGGCGATGCGTCGAATGCCGACACCGGCAATCTGGTGCGCTCGGTGCAGGAGAGCACCAAGGAGCTGCAAGGCAAGGTGTCTCTGCTGGAGAGCAAGCAGCAGGAAGCCCAGAGCCAGCAACTGGCGCTGGAACAGCTGTATCAGGATCTCTCCAAGAACCGCGATGAATGGGCGCTGACCGAGATCGAGCAGGTGCTGTCGACGGCGTCGCAGCAGCTGCAACTGGCCGGCAACGTGCCGGGCGCGCTGATCGCGCTGCAAAATGCGGACCGCAGCCTGTCGCGCTCCGACAAGCCGCAATTCATCACCATCCGCCGCGCGATCGCCAAGGACATGGAAAAGCTCAAGGCGCTGCCGAGCGTGGACTCGGTGGGTGTGGCGCTACGCCTGGATAATGCGATCGCCCAGATCGATCAGCTGCCGATGCTGGCCGACGAGAAGCCGACGTTGCCGGCGCCGCCCGAGAAAAAGGTCAAGACCAAAATCGTGCGCGGCAAGGACGGCAAGCCGGTCAAGGTGGAGGAGCCGGCCGTCAACCCCTGGCTGCAAGCCTTGCAGGATGGCTGGAATGGCTGGAGCAGCGAGATGTGGACCGATGTGCGCCAGCTGATCCGCGTGCGCAACGTGGAGACGCCGGATGCGCTGATGTTGTCGCCGGCCCAGGCTTACTTCCTGCGCGAGAACCTCAAGCTGCGGCTGCTGAATGCGCGCATGGCGCTGCTGTCGCGTAACGAAGGCGCCTTCCGCGCCGACCTGATCGCGGCGCAGGATGCGCTGGTCAAGTATTTCGATACCCGCGCCAAGTCCACCCAGACCGTACAGGCCGTGCTGCGCCAGGTGCAGAGCAGCAATCTCGCGATCGAGATGCCGACCCTGGCCGAGAGCCTGAACGCGGTGCGCAACTACAAAGCGAAGCCTTAGTCATGCGTTTATTCCTCTGGTTAGTCGCCTTGATGGCCGCCGCCATCGGCATTGCCGTGACGGCGCGTTTCAATCCGGGCAATGTGGTGCTGTTTTATCCGCCGCACCGTATCGATCTTTCGCTGAACTTCTTCGTGGTGCTGGAGGTGGCGCTGTTCGCCTTCCTGTATGTGGTGATCCGCGCGTTCCGCGCCACGGTCAGGATGCCGGCCAAGGTGGCGGCCTACCGTCAGCAGAAGCGCGAGCGCGAAGGCAACAAGGGCTTGCGTGAAGCCCTGAAAGCCTTGTTCGAAGGCCGTTTCGGCCATGCCGAGAAGGCCGCGCTGCGCGCCTCCGAACTGCCGGAAAATGCCGGCGTGGCGGCGCTGATCGGCGCCCGCGCCGCGCACCGCATGCGCCAGGGGCCGCGCCGCGACCAGTGGCTGGCCAAGCTGGCCGGCGACAACGCGATGAAGACGGCGCGCCTGATGACCACCACCGAACTGGCGGTGGATGACCATCAGCCGGAACTGGCGCTGGAGGCCGTACGCGAGCTGAACGCCAGCGGTACCCGCCATATCCACGCCCTGCAACTGTCGCTGAAGGCGCAGCAGCAGGCCAAGAACTGGCCGGAAGTGCTGCGGCTGGTGCGCTCGCTGGACAAGCACCGGGCGCTGCATCCGGCGCTGTCGTCGCGGCTGCGCGAGCTGGCGTATGACGATCTGCTGTCGGGCAATCACGATGCCGAATCGCTGCTGCGCGTGTGGGCGACGGTGCCGACCGCCGACCGCATCAAACCCTACGTGGCCTGCCGCGCGGCGACCGCGCTGAACGCGCGCGGCCTGCACGACGAGGCGCGGCTGGTGGCGGAGGAATCGCTGGCGGCGGACTGGGATGAGCGCGTGGTGCGCGCCTACCGCGACGCGGCGGCCCCGGCAGGCTCGGCGGCGTTGCTGCTGCAGATCGAGCATTGCGAGAACTGGGCCAATGCGCGTCCGACCGACGCCGAACTGGCGCTGACCTTGGGCACGCTGTGCCTCAAGCAAAAGCTGTGGGGCAAGGCCCAGCGCTATCTGGAGCAAGCCTTGTCGGATGCGTCGGAGCCGCGCATGGTGCGCGAATCGCACCTGAAGCTGGCGCAGATGCACGAAGCGCTGGGGCAGGAAGAGGAAGCCGCCAACCACTATCGCCAGTGCGCACTGGCGACGATACTCTAAGGAACAGGCCGGTTGCTACCGGCCGTTTTTTTGTGCGGATACTTTTTCTTTGCATCCCGGTAGAGCCAGACTGATGCCCCTACACCAACGATCACGCCTATGCTGGTGATCAGGTGCGCGAAAATTTCCAAGGGTGTCATGACGGTCTCCTTGACGACAGCTGTCGAAACAGTACCAGACCAAAGGCGATCGATACTGTACATAAGAGGAAGCTGTCTTTTAAGACAGAAGCAGTGTCAATTAGTTCCGGATTACGTTCAGCGATGATGGTAAGTGCGTAAAGAGTGCCGTACAAAGTTACGAACATCAGTGATATAGCATTTAACAGAACTTTTGATCCGTGGTCAGGTGTATGTGCACGCGCAAGCTCATTAATAAGTGAAATGTGGACGACCAGACCAAGTGTTATGAAGTCTGGCGGCGCCAGCAAATTGATGTTGTCTCTCGCGACAGTCCAGGTGAGTAGTCGCGCGAGAACGGGAATCAAACCGATCAGGATAGTATTGATCAGCCATCTGTTGTTCGGGGGAATCATGGCGAGCCTCATCGTGTCGGGCACTAAACCTGCAGTGTAGGTATTGCGCCGGGCAGCGTTATTGAGGGCGCTCAGTTTAGGCGGGATCGCACTCGACCGGGAAGCCTTCGATTTTCCAGCGCAGCATGCCGCCGGCCAGGTTGGCGACCTGGCCGAAGCCGGCCTTGGTCAGCAGCACACTCGCCTGGGCCGAGCGCACGCCGGAGCGGCAGACGGCGACGATCGGCTGCGCGCGGTCGAACTCGCCCATGCGCTCGTTCAGCTGCGACAGCGGCACCAGCCGTGCGCCTTCCAGGTGGCCAAGACGGTCGATGAATTCCGGCGCTTCGCGCACGTCGACGATCTGTACTTCCTTCAGGTGTTCGAGCAGGGCCATCGGTTCGATTTCCCACACGCCGCTGAAGCGCAGGGTCAGCGGCGCCCACGACGGCGTGTCGGTGGGCGCGTCGCCTTCCGGCTTGCCGCAGCGCAGATTGGCCGGCACCGCCACCGCCATCAGCTTGGGATGCGGCAGGTGCAGGTTATTCATGTGGCCGGTGAAGTCGCCGACGTCGACATCGCCGCCCAGGCGCGGATTGTAGCGGCGTTCCTCGGCCACGCTGGTGACGGTGATGCCGCGGTAGTCGTGGGCCGGATACAGCAGGCATGCAGGCGGCAGACTGAGTATCTGCTCGTGCACCGAGGCGAACAGCTGCTGCGGGCTGCCCTGCTGGAAGTCGGTGCGGCCGCAGCCGCGAATCAGCAGGCTGTCGCCGGTGAAGGCCATGCTCTGGTCGTCCAGCACATAGGTCAGGCAGCCGCTGGTGTGGCCCGGCGTCGCGCGCACCTCGAGATGGCGCCGACCGAAGGCGATGCGGTCGCCGTGGTGCAGCGGCAGGTCGGTTTCGCTGGCTTGCGCCGTGGCGGAGATGCCGATACGGCTGCCGGTGCGCTGGCGCAGCCGCCAGGCGCCGGTGACGTGGTCGGCGTGGACGTGGGTATCCAGCGTCGCCACCAGTCGCAGCCCGAGTTCCTGCAGCAGCGCCAGGTCGCGCGGCGCCTGCTCGTAGACCGGATCGATCAGCAGCGCCTCGCCGCTGTCGCCGAGCAGATAGGTGTAGGTGGACGAGGCGGAATCGAACAGCTGGCGGAAGATCATGATGAAATGCGAGTAAGCAACAGGTAGAGGGCGAGTGAGCACCGTAAGTCACCATGATAGCAAATCCCCAACGGTGTTGCGCCGCACAAGCCGCCACTTGTTGGCTATAATGTCGCGGTTATAACCGTCCGCATCAATACAGAGGAAAATCCATGAGCTTGAATAAAGTGCCTTCCGGCAAAGACGTGCCGAACGATTTCAATGTGATCATCGAAATCCCGATGAACGCCGATCCGATCAAGTATGAAGTCGACAAGGAGTCGGGCGCGATCTTCGTGGACCGCTTCATGGGTACCGCCATGCACTACCCATGCAACTACGGTTACGTGCCGAACACCCTGTCGCTGGACGGCGATCCGGTCGACGTGCTGGTGATCACCCCGTTCCCGCTGATCCCGGGTGTGGTGGTGCGTTGCCGTCCCATCGGCGTGCTGAAGATGACCGACGAGTCGGGTGAAGACGCCAAGGTGCTGGCCGTGCCGGTCGACAAGGTGCTGTCGATCTACAGCCACTGGCAGAAGCCGGAAGACCTGAACGAACTGCGCCTGCGCCAGATCCAGCACTTCTTCGAGCACTACAAGGATCTGGAAAAAGGCAAATGGGTCAAGATCGACGGCTGGTACGGTCCGGAAGAAGCCAAGCAGGAAATCCTGGCCGGCGTGGCCAACTACGAGAAGGGCCTGCAGGCTTAATTCGCCGGCAGCCCGCGCAAGCCCCGAGGCGACGGCCCGGGGCTTTTTTTTATGGCTGTTCCGGCCGCGCCACGCCGGTTGCCGCTTCGGCCTCGCGGCGCAGGCGCGACATGTATTGCGGCGTGATGCCCAGGTAGGAGGCGATCGCCCGCTGCGAAATGCGCGCTTCCAGACCAGGATATTCCTCGCGGAACGCCGCCAGCCGCTCGTGGGCCGAGGTTTCGCCATTGGTGTAGGCGCGCTGGGCCAGGCTCTGCAGGCCGGCCATGGCGATGTTCAGGTGATACTGCTGCATCACCTCGTTCTGCGCGCGCAGTTCGCTGGCGGCCTTCCAGTCCAGCGTGAAGCCGTGGATCGGCGTCTCTGCCACCAGGAACTCGGCGGCCGGCTGGCCGGTTTCACCATTGATCAGATCGGTGAGCGTGGTGGCCGATTCGCCCTCGCGATAAAAGCGCAGCGTGATTTCTATTCCTTCGCGGTTGAAAAAGCCGGCGCGCACCACGCCGCTGGCCAGCCAGTGCACCTGGGTGGCCGGCACGCCGGCGCGTTGCAGGTATTCGCCCTTGCGTACATGGAAAGGTTTGGCGATGGTCGCCAGCACATTGGTGACCTGGTTGTACGATTCTTCGGAGACGTCGATCCGCTTCATGGTGGCGGATTTGAAGCGGTTACGTTGTTTTATAAAATCTGCATTCATACTCTTTACCACGTATTGCTTTTTGGAAAACCCTCCAGGGGAAGAAGATATATTGTACTCCCGTACGGGTTTCCCTGATGGATAAACTCATGTTTGAGGGAATCCGTTCCTTTTGGTGCTCTACGGGAAAAATATTTGCCATGGAGACTGTAACCCAAATAACGCCGCCAGCGTATTAGCAGATGGACCGGCCAGGCCGGCCTTTCACTTTTCTGCTTGGGTTGAATTTGCTTATGCTGGTGAATCTGAAAATACGCGCCGCGCTGGCGATGGTGCTGGCCTTGTTTTGCTGTGCGCTGGGCGCTACCCTGTTGGCAGGATGGCTGAACGCGCGCGCGGCGGCGGCCGCCATGGCGCGGGTGACGGCGCTGTCCGACCGCCAACTGCAGCCGCTGCATGACAGCGAACGTTTGCTGCTGCTGACGCTCAGCCGCATGGACAACGCTTACATCGACCTGCTGCGCGGCGATCAGATCACCGCGACCAACCATACGCGCCTGGCGTCCGCTTCGCTGAAAGCTGCCCGTCAGGCGTTCGAGCGCTACCTGCTGGCGTTGCGCGACGATGCCGCGCTGACCCAGCGCTCGGCCATGCTGGTGCGCGCCTACGACGACTATGTGCGCGTGCTGAGCGGGCGGGAAGAGGCGCTGTATGAAGTCTCGCTGGACCAGTACGCCGCCGCCAGCGCCAGCGCGGAGCAGGCCGACGCCGCATTCGCCACCACACTGCACGAACTGATACAGCATGCGGAAACCGTGCGCGCGGGTCTGCGCGATGCGTCCGTTGAGCGCTATCGCGCCGCCAACCGGCTGGCCGCCGGCATTGGTCTGTTTTCGCTGCTGCTGGCGGCCGGTTGCTGGATCTTCTTCCGCCGCCTGGTGTTGCGTCCGCTGACGACGGCGCAGGCGCATTTCGATCGCATGGCGACCGGCGACCTCAGTGTGCCGGTGGCGGCGGCCGGCAACAATGAAATCGCCATGCTGTTGCACGCCCTGCGCCATATGCAGCAGGAGCTGGTCGGCACGGTGGGATCGATCCGGCGCGCGACTGACGATGTGGATGCCGGCGTGCGTCACATTGCCAGCCGCAATACCACGCTGTCGCAGCATAATGATACGCAGGCCGGCGCGCTCAGGCAGACCGCCGCCACCATGCAGCAGCTGGCGCTGGCGGTGCGCCAGAACGCGGACGATGCCGGCGCTGCCGACCGCCAGGCCGCCGATGCGGCGCAGGATGCGGTACTGGGCGGCGAAAAGGTGGCCGGCATCGTGGCGACCATGGAGGCGGTCGGCGCGGCCGGGCAACGCATCGCGGAAATCGTCGGGCTGATTGACGGACTGGCGTTTCAAACCAACTTGCTGGCGCTGAACGCGGCGGTGGAGGCGGCGCGCGCCGGTACGCATGGCCGCGGTTTTGCGGTGGTGGCCGCGGAAGTGCGCGCGCTGGCCCTGCGCAGCGCGGAAGCCGCCGGACAGGTCAAGCAGTTGGTGGCCGCTTCCACCGCGAGCATAGGCGAAGGCGCCGTCCGCGTGGACGAGGCCGGGCAGGTGATGGAGCAGATCGTGCAATCGGCACAGCGCGTGATGGAAGCCATGCGGCGCATCGCGCAGGCGACGGCGGAACAATCCGACGGCATTGCCCAGGTCAGCCAGGCGGTCGCGCAGATGGACCGGACCACCCGGCAGAACGCCAGTCTGGTGGCCGGCACCGCCGAGACTGCCAATGTGTTGGCGCAGCAGGCTGGCCGGCTGGTGGCGGCGGTCTCGGTGTTTCGAACCGCCGGCGTCCCGGTGCTGCCGTCAGAGCGCGGCTAGCGGCCAGATTTGAATGGCGTATGTTCTTCGAGTTCGTCGATATAGTCGTCCATGGCGGCGGTTTCCTGTTGCAGGAAGTCGGCGATGGCGTCGGCGAAGCGGCGGTCGGCCACCCAGTGCGCCGACCAGGTCGGCGTCGGTACCAGGCCGCGCGACATCTTGTGCACGCCCTGGGCGCCGCCCTCAAAGCTGGCGATGCCGTGGCGGATGCAGTAGTCGATTGATTGCACGTAGCAAGTCTCGAAATGCAGGCCGGAGATGAATTCCCGCGTGCCCCAGTAGCGCCCGTACATGATGTTGTCGCCGACCAGATTCAGCGCCACCGCCACCGGCTGCTCGCCGCGCTTGGCCAGCACGAGCATCAGATTGTCCGGCATCTCGGCCAGCAGCCGCTGGAAGAAGGCCAGCGACAGATAAGGCTTGGAATAATGCGCCTGGTAAGTCGAGACGTAGCAGCTGTAGAAGAAGCGCAGCACCTCGTCGCTGATCGCGGCGCCGGCCAGGTGCTCGAAGTGGATGCCGGCGTCGGCCACGCGGCGGCGGTCCTGGCGCAGCTTCTTGCGCTTGTCCATCTTCATGCTGCCCAGGAAGGCGTCGAAATCGGCATAGCCGGCGTTCTCCCAGTGGAACTGCACGCCTTCGCGCAGCATGTAGCCGGCGTCGGCCAGCGCCTGCTTGTCATCGGCGTTGGGGAACAGGATGTGCAGCGAGGACGTCTCCAGCTGGCGCGCCGCCTGCACCGCGGCCTGCGCCAGCAGCAGGCGGTCTTCGGCCGTGCGCGCCAGCAGGCGGCTGCCGGTCACCGGCGTGAACGGCACCGCCGACAGCAGCTTGGGGTAGTAGGGGATGCCGTTGCGGTGGAAGGCGTCGGCCCAGGCGTGGTCGAACACGTATTCGCCGCGGCTGTGCTCCTTCAGGTACAGCGGCATCGCGGCCCGCAGCACGCCGTCGCGGTACAGCACCAGGTAGCGCGGGGTCCAGCCGGTGCGCGGCGCGGCGCAGCCGGTTTCATGCAGGGCGTGCAGGAAAGTGTAGCCGAGGGTCGGATTGTCGCCCGCCAGCGCCTGCCATTGCGCCGGATCCACGTCCGCCAACGAGTCGATAACCATGAACTCCGCTTCTGCCACACTGCCTCCCGCCCGATGCCTGATGATGCCGCCAGTCTAGCTCATCTCCGGGTTTCCCGTAGGCTGCGGCTTCGTCTTGCCCATGCGATAATCGGATTTTGCAGCCCTGAAAATATTGCCATGGCCTCCAACTTCTTCAATCTGTACACGCACGACTTCGCCCGCGTCGCCATCGCCGCGCCGGTGTGCCGCATTGCCGATCCGGCCTACAACGCCGAGCAGACCATCCGCCTGGCCGAGCAGGCCGCCGGGCAGGGCGCGGCGCTGGTGGCGTTTCCCGAACTGGGCCTGTCGGCCTATACCTGCGACGACCTGTTCCATCAGCGCGCCTTGCTGGACGGCGTGCTCGACGGGCTGAGCGCGATTCTCGACGCCTCCACCGATTGGAAGATGGCGGTGGTGGTGGGCGCGCCGCTGCGCGTCGACCACCAGCTGTACAACTGCGCGGTGGTGATCGCCAACGGCCAGATCCAGGGCGTGGTGCCGAAGAGCTATCTGCCGAATTACGGCGAATTCTACGAGGCGCGCCAGTTCAGCAGCGCCGATTACGCGCTGGCCACCGAGATCGATCTGCTCGGCGAGCGCGTGCAATTCGGTTCCGGCCTGCTGTTCGAAGTGGCCGATATTCCCAACTTCAAGTTCCACGTCGAGATCTGCGAGGACGTGTGGGTGCCGATCCCGCCGTCGTCGTTCGCGGCGCTGGCCGGCGCCACCGTGCTGGTCAACCTGTCGGCCTCGAACGCGCTGGTGGGCAAGTCGAACTACCGCAACCAGCTGGTCGGCCAGCAGTCGGCGCGCTGCATCGCCGCCTATCTGTACACCTCGGCCGGCGGCGGCGAATCGAGCACCGACATGGCCTGGGATGGGCAGGGCGTGATCTACGAAAACGGCGAACTGCTGGCCGAGCCGAAACGCTTCATCGACGAACCGACGCTGACCTTTGCCGACATCGACCTCGAACGCCTGTCGCGCGAGCGCATGCGCATGAACACCTATGCGCAATCGGCGCAGCGCCATGCCGCCGAAATCGGTAAGTTCCGCACCGTGTTCTTCGAGCTCGAACTGGCGCGCGACCAGCCGCTGGCGCTGAAGCGCTGCGTCGAGCGCTTCCCCTACGTGCCGGCCGATCCGCGCCGCCGCGACGAGCGCTGCAACGAGGTCTACAACATCCAGGTGCAGGCGCTGGCGCAGCGCCTGGTCACCAGCGGCCTGAAGAAAGTGGTGATCGGCATCTCGGGCGGCCTCGACTCCACCCACGCGCTGCTGGTATGCGCGCGCGTGATGGACAAGCTCAAGCTGCCGCGCACCAACATCCTGGCCTACACCATGCCCGGCTTCGCCACCAGCGAGCGCACCTTGAAGCAGGCGCATGCGCTGATGCAGCTGGTCGGCTGCGCGGCGCAGGAAATCGACATCCGCCCGAGCTGCCTGCAGATGCTGAAGGACCTCGGCCATCCCTACGCCGAAGGCAAGCAGCAGTACGACATCACCTTCGAAAACGTGCAGGCCGGCGAGCGCACCAACCACCTGTTCCGGCTGGCCAACCACAACGGCGCGTTGGTGATCGGCACCGGCGACCTGAGCGAACTGGCGCTGGGCTGGTGCACCTATGGCGTGGGCGATCACATGTCGCACTACAACGTCAACGCCAGCGTGCCGAAGACGCTGATCTCGCACCTGGTGCGCTGGGTGGCCGAGTCGGGCGTGATCGGCCGCAACGACGCGCAGGTGCTGCTCGATATCCTGGCCACCGAAATCAGTCCCGAACTGGTGCCCGGCACCGCCGCAGGCCAGCCCGAGCAGCGCACCGAAAGCACCATCGGCCCGTACGAGCTGCAGGACTTCAATCTGTACTACACGCTGCGCTTCGGCTTTAACCCGTCCAAGGTGGCGTTCCTGGCGCACACGGCGTGGAAGGACAAGGCGCAGGGCCGCTGGCCGGACGGCGACCACGTTACGCGCAACCAGTACGACCTGGCGGCGATCAGGAAAAATCTCGGCATCTTCCTCGACCGCTTCTTCCGCACCAGCCAGTTCAAGCGTAGCTGCGTGCCGAACGCACCGAAGGTGGGCAGCGGTGGTTCATTGTCGCCGCGCGGCGACTGGCGTGCACCAAGTGATGCCCAAAGCGTTGTATGGATGGAAGAACTGCGCGCCATTCCGGTGCAAGAGTAAAGAATAAGCTTATGCGCATGGACAGTCTCCGTGTGTCGATTACAATAGAACCAAAGTTTGCAGTTTTGCTGCACCGGATTTTCGATTTAGACATAAGGAGAAGTCATGAAACAGATTACCGCTGTGATCAAGCCGTTCAAACTCGACGAGGTGCGCGAGGCGCTGGCTGAAGTCAATGTCACCGGCCTGACCGTGACCGAGGTGAAAGGCTTCGGCCGCCAGAAAGGTCATACCGAGCTGTATCGCGGCGCCGAATACGTGGTCGACTTCCTGCCCAAAGTCAAAGTCGAAGTGGTGGTCGACGACGGCGTGGCCGAGCAGGTGGTGGACGCCATCATCAAGGCCGCGCGCACCGGCAAGATCGGCGATGGCAAGATCTTCGTGCAAAACGTCGAACAAGTGATCCGCATCCGCACCGGCGAGACCGGCCCGGACGCGGTGTAAGTCAGTTTCAGCCTTATTCGGAATGCCGGCCTCGCCGGCATTTTTTTTGGGCGGGGCCGATTAAGGTGATTTTTGTATATCTTTTATTGGTTATATTAGTTCGGGTTTTCTAGGTGAATCGGTAATATGGAAAAACTGTCCACTCCTGAAAGCCCGTGCCATGCCCAAGCATCCCTGCAAGCTTATCGCCCTGTCATTGCTGTCGCTCGCCGCCGCCAGGCTGGTTGCCGCGCCCAGTGTCTATCCGACCGGTGTCACCCGCTATGACCCGGCCACCGCGTACAACACCTACGTCATCTTCAGTGGCCAGGACAAGAATACCCATTTGATCGACATGAACGGCAACGAGGTGCACCGCTGGTCGGCGGAAGGCTTCCCGCCGGTGCTGCTCGACCCGGCGCTGACCGGCGGCCGGCGCGGTAACGTGCTGGTGCAGCTGGCCAGCGTGCCGGGCACCAGCAACGAAGGCAATGGCTTGCGCAATCAGGCCATCGGCGAGCTGGACTGGGATGGCACGGTGGTGTGGCAGTGGGGCGCGGCCGCCAGCGCGCAGGACGCGTACGCCGCGCCGGTCGAGGGCAGGGCGCCCGCGCAAGTGCCGGGCGGCGCCGCCCGCCAGCACCACGACTGGCGCCGCCTGGCGAATGGCAATACGCTGGTGCTGGCGAACCTGGTGCATGCGCTGCCGGGCTTCAGTGCGCCGCAGGTGCTCGACGATGTCATCTACGAGGTCGACCGCCAGGGCGACGTGGTGTGGAAATGGGTGGCGTCCGATCACCTGGACGAGTTCGGCTTTTCGGCGGCGGCGCTGCGGCTGGTGAAGCAGGGCGCTTCGCCGCGCGGCAAGGCGGCGCCGTTCGACTACCTGCACATCAACAATATGTCGGTGCTGGGGCCGAACCGCTGGTACGACGCCGGCGATCAGCGCTTCCATCCCGAGAACATCCTGATCGATTCGCGCGAAGCCAACTTCATCGTCATCATCGACAAGCGTACCGGCAAGGTGGTGTGGCGTCTGGGGCCGGATTATCCGGCGCCGGCGCGCGGTCCGCGCGTGCTGCCGCGGCCGGTCGATCAGATCGTCGGCCAGCACGATGCGCACCTGATCGCGCCCGGACTGCCCGGCGCCGGCAACCTGATCGTGTTCGACAACCAGGGCGAGGCCGGCTATCCGCGCGTCAGCGTCGGGGTGCAACCGCGTTCTCGCGTGCTGGAAATCGATCCGGTCAAGCAGCAGATCGTGTGGGAATACACGGGCGGCGATTCGAATGGACCCGACTGGGGCTTTTACAGCTCCTTCATCAGCAGTGCACGCCGTCTGCCGAACGGGAATACCCTGATCGACGAAGGCATGAACGGCCGCATCTTCCAGGTCACGGCGAACGGCGCCATCGCCTGGGAATACATCAGCCCTTATTTTGCGGCGACGCCGGTGGCCGGCGCCGGCAGGCCGGTGCTGAGCAACTGGGTCTACCGCGCGCAGCCGGTGCCGTACGACTGGGCGCCGGCGGGCACGCCGCGTTCGGAAAAAGCGGTGACTCCGCCGGAGCTGGGCGCGTACCGCGTCGTGACCAACTAAAACAGTTCTTCTTATCTTCTTTCATAACGATAACGCGCCGGCCAGCCAGCCGGCGTGCGGGGCAGTCTATGCCCGCTTTTCAGAAAGCCCGGAACATGCGACAGAAAAAAATCGCCGCCGCCATCGCGTCGGCACTGATACTGGCCTACGGGCCGTGCGCGCTGGCACAAACGCCGGCGGCGCCAGCCGCCGCCGTGGCCGTGCCCGGCGCTGTGCTGGCCGCCGATGGCGCCAGCGCCGAGACGGCTGACGCCGACAGCGCGCTGGGCGTGATCGCCAGCGTCACCGTCTCGACCCGGCGCCGCAACGAAACGGCGCAAAGCGTGCCCGCCACCATGAGTGTGCTCGACGACAAGACCCTGGAAAACAACCGCGTCTACCGCGTGCAGGATTTGCAGCAGCTGCTGCCCAGCACCACGGTCAATTTCGTCCATGCGCGCCAGCTCAGTTTTGCCGTGCGCGGGCTGGGCAACAACACCGCCAGCGACGGCCTGGAGGGCAGCGTCGGCCTGTACCTGGACAATGTCTACCTGGCCCGGCCCGGCATGGCCGCTTTCGATGCGCTCGACGTGCAGCAACTGGAACTGTTGCGCGGTCCGCAGGGCACGCTGTTCGGCAAGAACACCACCGCCGGGGTGCTCAACATCACCACCAAACAGCCGGGCTTCCGCAGCGAAAACAGCGCTTCGCTCGCCGTCGGGCAGGACCGTTACGCGCAGGCCAAGGCCAGTCTTTCCGGCGCCTTTTCGGACACGCTGGCCGGTCGCCTGTCCGTCTACAAGACGCACGAAGGCGGCTACATCACCAATCTGTACAATGGCAACCGGGTACAGGGCGGCGAGCGCGAAGGCGTGCGCGCCCAGCTATTGTACGAGCCGGACGCCAGCCTGAGCGTGCGCGTCATCGCCGACTACAACAGCGAAGATTCGAACAACGGCACGCTGGTGTTTTACAACGCCGGCCCGAGCGGACGATTGCTGACGCAGGCCGCCGCGGTCGGCGGCCACGTGATCACCGACCCGGCCCGCTACGCGGTAAACCTGGACAGCGGCTCGCACGTCGACGTGCACCAAGGCGGGCTGTCGGCGGAAACCAACTGGAAGCTCGACAACGACTACAAATTCACCGCGGTCAGCGCGTTCCGCTACTGGAACTTCACGCCCCGCAACGACGACGGGCTGGATGTGCCGGTCACCCTGAACGTGGGCGCGCTGACGCGCCACCGCCAGTTCACCCAGGAATTGCGCCTGGCGACGCCGTCCGGGCGCGAGGTGGAATCGGTGGCCGGCGCCTACTACTATTACCAGAACCTGGACAACACCAGCTTTACCTACAACGGTCCGCTGGCCGATACCTTCAACGCGGCGCCGGCCGGGGCGCTGAGCAACCTCACCAGCCTGGCCGACGGCCATCTGCGCGTCAACAGCTACGCCTTGTTCGGCCAGTCGATCTGGCATATCGATCCGCGCTGGGATCTGACCGGCGGCTTGCGCGCCACCTATGAAGACAAGCGCGCCTATGAAATCCGCTACGCGCCGACCGGCGGCGCCAGCGTCACCGGCGCGGCGCTGGCGGCGCGCAACGCCCGCTACGGCGCGTTCGATTCCGGCGACGTGCGCCTGCATAATCTGAGTCCGTCGGCCCTGCTGACGCTGGCTTACCGGCTGGATGCCGATGTGCTGACC
Organism: Duganella callida; assembly: GCF_004614165.1. Classification (GTDB taxonomy): domain Bacteria; phylum Pseudomonadota; class Gammaproteobacteria; order Burkholderiales; family Burkholderiaceae_D; genus Rugamonas; species Rugamonas callida. The sequence goes on from NZ_SPVG01000253.1 coordinate 15,146, forward strand.
TTCGCCACGCTGTCGCACGGCGAAAAGTCGGGCGGCATCAACCTGACGGTGCCCGGCGCGGCCGGCATCGCCTCGCTCAAGGTGGGCAACGAGAAAGCCAACAACCTCGAACTGGGCATCAAGAGCAATCTGTGGGAGCGCCGCGCGCAGATCAATGCCAGCCTGTTTGCCAACATCGTGCGCGGCTACCAGAACAATGCCTACGACCCGGCCACGCTGACGTCTTATCTGACCAACGCCGGCGACGTGCGCAGTCGCGGCGCGGAACTGGAAACGTCGTGGCTGGCCGCGAAAGGCCTGACCCTCGGCGCCAACGCCGCATACAACGACGTCCGCTATCTGCGCTACACCAACGCGCCGTGCCCGCCGGAGAGTGGCGCCACAGCGTGCGATTTGTCGGGCCGCGCCGCGCTGGTCAACGCGCCGCGCTGGACCGGCAGCCTGAACGCGCAATACGCGCACGCGCTCGCCGAGCGGGTGGAGGGCTACGTCAACGCCAACTATGCCTACCGCGACGAGGCCTACGGCACATTGGACGCGTCGCGTTATTCGAAGATTCCCGCATACAGCCTGAGCAACCTGTCGGCCGGCGTCCGCTTCAAGGCCGGCGGCGCCCGATGGGACGTATCGCTGTGGGCCAAGAACGCCTTCGACAAGCTGTATTACACCAGCATGTGGAACACCAGCTTCGGCGCGTACAACGCCGTGATTGGTACACCCCGCACTGTGGGCCTCAGCGCCCGCGCAGATTTCTGAACAGGAGACATGATGACCAGCACTTCCCGCCGCCGCGTGCTCAAAACCCTGCCTGCGCTGGCGCTGGCAAACTGCCTGCCGGCCGCACGCGCGGCCGGCCAGCCGCAACCGAACATCGTCTTTATCCTGGCCGACGACATGGGCCACGCCGACCTGGGCGTGTACGGCCAGACCGACTATCAGACGCCTCACCTGGACCGGCTGGCCGCGCAGGGACTGCGCTTCACCCAGGCTTACGCCAACTCGGCGGTGTGCTCGGCGACGCGCTTCGCCCTGATCACCGGCCGCTACCAATACCGTTTGCGCGGCGGGCTGGAGGAGCCGATCGCCGGCGCATCGGACACCATCGGCCTGCCGCCATCGCATCCGACCCTGCCGTCGCTGTTGAAGCGGCAGGGCTACACCACCGCGCTGATCGGCAAATGGCATCTGGGCTACCTGCCGGCGTTCGGCCCGCTGAAAAGCGGCTACGACAGCTTCTTCGGCAACTACGGCGGCGCGATCGACTACTACACGCACAAGCCGGGCGTCGGTCCGCAGGTGCGGGAAGATTTGTACGAAGGCGAGGTGCCGGTCCACCAGGTCGGCTATTACACCGATCTGCTGGGCGCGCGCGCGGTGGCGTTCATCAACCGCCAGCAGGCCGGCCAGCCGTTCCTGCTGTCGCTGCACTACACCGCCCCGCACTGGCCGTGGGAAGGGCCGGGCGACGAGGCGGTGTCGCGCGAGATCGACAACATCTTCCATTACGACGGCGGCGACCTGGCGACCTACGGCCGCATGGTGGAGGCGCTGGACGCGTCGGTCGGCCGCGTGCTGCGGGCGCTGGAACAGCGCGGTCTGGCCGACAACACCATTGTGATCTTCACCAGCGACAATGGCGGCGAACGCTTTTCCAAGACCTGGCCGCTGACGGGCCAGAAGACCGAGCTGCTGGAAGGCGGCATCCGCGTGCCGGCGCTGGTGCGCTGGCCGGGCAGGATCGCGGCCGGGCAGGTCAGCGCGCAGGTGGCGATCAGCATGGACTGGCTGCCGACCCTGCTGGCGGCGGCGGGCGCGGCGCCCGACCCCGACTATCCGAGCGACGGCCAGAACCTGCTGCCGGTCCTGCTGGGTCAGGCGCAGCCCTATGAGCGCACGCTGCTGTGGCGCTACAAGGCCAACGCGCAGCGCGCAATCCGCGCCGGCGACTGGAAATATCTGAAGATCGGCAAGAACGAATTTTTGTTTGATGTGGTCAAGGATCAGCGCGAGCGCGCCAACCTGGCCAGACGCCATCCCGAGGTGTTCGCCAGGCTCAAGGCGCAGTGGGAGGCGTGGAACCGGCAGATGCTGCCGATAACGGCCGATGTGCGCACCCACGCCGTCACCGGCAATGTGCAGGCGGACCGCTATGGCGTCACGACAGCGGGCAGCCTGGAGGATTGAGGCGCACGCCGGCGGTCGCGCGCTCAGGGGTTCTTGTGATAGTGGATGTGCAGGTCGAACTTCCAGGTCACCAGCCGCAGGATGGTGATGAAGGCGGCGCTGGTCCACAGCGCGAAGTCGTCGGAAACGTCGGTGTATTGCAGTCCGATGTAGAGCCAGGCGCCGAAGAAGGCGCAGATGGCGTACGGCTTGCCATCGCGGAAGACCATCGGCACCTCGTTGCAGACGATGTCGCGCAGCACGCCGCCGAAGATGCCGGTGATGACGCCCATCATCGAGGCGATGAAGATCGGCATGTGCGCGGTCTGCGCCTGCGCCACGCCGGCCACCGCAAACAAGCCGAGGCCGATGGCGTCCGCCACCACGATCACCCGTTCGGAAATGATCTGCCTGACGGTTTTCATCAGCGGCGTCGCCAGCAGGGCCAGCACGAAGATCAAAATCGCGTATTCCTGGTGCTGGACCCAGAACAGCGGCCGCTTGTCGAGCAGGATGTCGCGCAGCGTGCCGCCGCCGAACGCGGCAATGAAGGCGACCGTGAATACGCCGACGATGTCCATGCGCTTGCGTCGCGCTTCCACGAAACCCGATAGCGCCCCCACCAGTATCGCCACGACTTCAATGATGGCGATCAGGGAAACGTGCGGTATCGGTAAATGCTTCATCGGTTGCTTGCAGGACCATGGTTGCGTTGCACGTAGGTTAACATGACCGACCCGTCAGGGATAGATCCGTTGAATCAGATTAACGTTTCGCGGGGGGGGGGCAAACAACAACGGCAGCCGGCCGTGGCGGCGGCACAGGGGAGGGATGCGGGCGCCGCGGCGCCCGGCGGTCAGTAGCGCTGCGGCTGCAGGGCGGCGCGCAGCAGCACGATCAGCGCGCCTTCGCCGCCTTCGTGGTTGCGTGCCTGGCAGAACGCCACCACGCCTTTTTGCACCAGCCAGCTGTGCACCATGGATTTCAGCACCGGCTCCTGGCCGCGCGAACCGAAGCCGCGGCCGTGGATCACGCAGACGCAGCGGTGATTGCGCTGTTGGGCGCGGGTCAGGAAGGCGCCCAGCGCGTCGCGCGCCTGGTCGCGGTTCATGCCGTGCAGGTCCAGCTCGTCCTGGACCGGCCAGTGGCCCTTGCGCATTTTCTTCATCACGTCCGGGCCGACGCCGGGCGCCGAGTAATTCAGCGCCGGATCGTCTTCCAGGTAATGATCGACCTCGAACAGGTCGGACAGCGATTCGCGCAGCACGGCCGCGTCGTCCTCGGCCTGGGTCAGCTTGCGGGCCGGCGCCTTGTCCGGCGCGACCGATTTGGGCACGCTGGGCGGCACGTAGCGGTCCGAGACCGGCATGCGTTGCACGCCACCCAGCGCCGACTGGAACAGATTGGCTTCGACGGCCTGCTTCTTCTGCTGTTGGACGCGCTCCTTGTCGGCGACGGCGCGCGCCTCGGCCTGCTCCTTGAGCTGTTTGCCCAGGGATTTCAGGTCGGCGAAGTCTTTCATGCGCTTACTCCTGCGCTTCCAGGTAGCGCTGCGCGTCCAGCGCGGCCATGCAGCCGGTGCCGGCGCTGGTGATGGCCTGGCGGTAGATGTGGTCCTGCACGTCGCCGGCGGCAAACACGCCTGGCACGCTGGTGGCGGTGAACATGCCGTCGCTGCCGGCATTGGTCTTGATGTAGCCGTTGTGCATTTCCAGCTGGCCTTCGAAGATGCCGGTGTTGGGCTTGTGGCCGATCGCCACGAACAGGCCGTGCACGGCGATTTCGGTGATGGCACCGGTGTCGGTCGATTGCAGCTTGAGGCCGGCCACGCCGCCCTCATTGCCGGTGACTTCCTGCAGGGTGTGGTTGTACTTGATCTCGACCTTGCCTTCGGCGACCTTGGCGTGCAGGCGGTCGATCAGGATCGGTTCGGCGCGGAACTTGTTGCGGCGGTGGATCAGCGTGACCTTGCTGGCGATGTTCGACAGGTACAGCGCTTCCTCGACCGCGGTGTTGCCGCCACCGATCACCGCCACTTCCTGGTTGCGGTAGAAGAAGCCGTCGCAGGTGGCGCAGGCCGACACGCCGCGGCCCATGAATTCCTGCTCCGAAGGCAGGCCCAGGTACTGGGCCGAGGCGCCGGTGGCGATGATCAGGGTGTCGGCGGTGTATTCATGGCTGTCGCCGATCAGGCGCAGCGGCTTTTCGTTCAGCTTGACCGTGTGGATGTGGTCGAACACGATTTCGGTGTTGAAGCGTTCGGCGTGCTGCAGGAAGCGCTGCATCAGGTCGGGACCGGTCACGCCCATCGGATCGGCCGGCCAGTTCTCGACATCGTGGGTGGTCATCAGCTGGCCGCCCTGCTCGACGCCGGTGACCAGCATCGGTTTCAGGTTGGCGCGTGCCGCGTAAATGGCGGCGCTGTAGCCGGCGGGGCCGGAGCCGAGTATCAGGACGCGGGCGTGTTTGGGAGTGGTCATGGCAAGCTTCTTCAAGTATGTTGGATTAATCCGAATGTGGGGGCGCACGCAAGAGCCGCAAGGGATGCTGCTATTGCAATTACGCAAGCAATACAAGATTATAGTGCAAGCGCGGAATCAGGATGAATCGTGGGGCCGGAATGGCCCGTATGCCTTAGAATACCGCTTGAGGAACATTTCCTGACCGCCAACATTGCAACACCTTAATACCTATGAGCAGTAAAAAAGTTCAGGAACGCACGCCGCGCAGCAGCGCCGGCAGCGCCGCCGCCTCCGGCTACACCCGCACGCCCGTCGAGCGCCAGCCGCTGCCGAACCGGCTGGTGCGGCTGCTGTCGGAAGCGCGCTGGCTGGCGCTGGCGGTGCTGGGCGTGTATTTCGTGCTGATCCTGGCCAGTTACAACAAGCTGGATCCGGGCTGGTCGCACGAGACGCTGGTGCCGCAGGTGCGCAACCTGGGCGGCCGCGCCGGCGCCTGGCTGTCGGACCTGCTGCTGTATATTTTCGGCATCTCCGCCTGGTGGTGGGCGTTCTGCCTGCTGCGCGTGGTGTGGAAGGGTTACCGCGGCCTGACGCACAAATACGTGCTGTCGACCGAGCCGGAACCGGAGCACGCGCAGGAGGGGCTGATCCGCGCGATCGGCTTCGTGCTGCTGTTCATCGGCAGCGTCGGCCTGGAATTCCTGCGGCTGCGTTCGCTGACCAGCCACGCCGCGCTGCCGCGCGTGTCGGGCGGCGTACTGGGCGAGCTGATCGGGCATTCGGCGCACGTGGCGTTCGGCTTCACCGGCGCCACGCTGTTGCTGTTGCTGCTGTTCGGGCTGGGCTTCAGCCTGTTCTTCCAGGTGTCGTGGATGGCGGTGGCCGAGCGTATCGGCGCCGGCATCGAGAACGTGATCGACTGGTTCATCCAGCGCTACCAGTACCGCGAGGACCGCCGCCAGGGCGAGGTCGCGGCGGTCAAGCGCGAGGAAGTTGTGGTGCACGAACGCGCCAAGCACGTGGAAAAGCATCCGGTGGCGGCGCCGCCGATCAAGGTCGAGCCGCAGGTGGTCACGGTGGTCAAGTCCGAGCGCGTGGAGAAGGAGCGCCAGGCCAGCCTGTTCCAGGACCTGCCGCGCCCGGGCGGCGACGGCGGCCTGCCGGCGCTGTCATTGCTGGACGAGGCGCCGGAAACCCAGGAGACGCTGTCGATCGAGACGCTGGAATTCACCAGCCGCCTGATCGAGAAGAAGCTGTCCGACTTCGGCGTCGAGGCCAAGGTGGTGGCCGCTTATCCGGGGCCGGTGGTGACGCGTTACGAAATCGAGCCGGCCACCGGCGTCAAGGGCAGCCAGATCGTCAATCTGGCGCGCGACCTGGCGCGTTCGCTGTCGCTGACGTCGATCCGCGTGGTCGAAACCATCCCCGGCAAGAATTACATGGCGCTGGAGCTGCCGAACCCCAAGCGCCAGATCGTGCGCCTGACCGAAATCCTCGGTTCCAAGGTCTACAACGACAACGCCTCGCCGCTGACGGTGGCGCTGGGCAAGGACATCGCCGGCAAGCCGGTGGTGGCCGACCTGGCCAAGATGCCGCACCTGCTGGTGGCCGGCACCACCGGTTCCGGCAAGTCGGTGGGCATCAACGCCACCATCCTGTCGCTGCTGTACAAGGCCGATCCGCGCGACGTGCGCATGATCCTGATCGATCCGAAGATGCTGGAGATGTCGGTGTACGAGGGCATCCCCCACCTGCTGGCGCCGGTGGTCACCGACATGCGCCAGGCCGGCCACGCGCTGAACTGGGCGGTGAACGAGATGGAGCGCCGCTACAAGCTGATGTCCAAGCTGGGCGTGCGTAACCTGGCCGGCTACAACGCCAAGATCGCCGAGGCCAAGAAGAAGGAAGAACACATTCCGAATCCGTTCAGCCTGACGCCGGATTCGCCGGAACCGCTGGAAAAACTGCCGACCATCGTCATCATCATCGACGAGCTGGCCGACCTGATGATGGTGGTCGGCAAGAAGGTGGAAGAGCTGATCGCGCGTATCGCGCAAAAGGCCCGTGCCGCCGGCCTGCACTTGATTCTGGCGACGCAGCGCCCATCTGTGGATGTGATTACCGGCCTGATCAAGGCGAACATCCCGACCCGGATCGCGTTCCAGGTCTCGTCGAAGATCGACTCGCGCACGATTCTGGATCAGATGGGCGCGGAAACCCTGCTGGGCATGGGCGACATGCTGTACATGCCGCCCGGCACCGGCCTGCCGATCCGCGTGCACGGCGCCTTCGTCTCGGATGACGAGGTGCACCGGGTGGTGAAACACCTCAAGACCACCGGCGAGCCCGATTACATTGAGGGCATCCTCGAAGGCGGCACGCTGGAAGGCGAGGGTGGTGGCGCCGACGGCGCCCCGGCCGGCGAGGGCGGCGGCGAGGCCGATCCGATGTACGATCAGGCGGTGCAGGTGGTGCTGAAGAACCGCCGCGCCTCGATCTCGCTGGTGCAGCGCCATCTGCGCATCGGCTACAACCGCGCGGCGCGCCTGCTGGAACAAATGGAAAATAGCGGCGTGGTCTCCGCCATGCAATCGAACGGCAACCGCGACATTCTCGTGCCGGCTGCCAGTGCAGAATAAGGATAAATCGTATGATGCGTTTTAAATCGGCCATGGCCCTGGGCGCCGGCCTGCTGCTGGCGGGCTTCGCCCACGCCAGCGCGCTGGAGCAGTTCAAGTCTTTCGTGGCATCGACCAAGGCGGCCAGGGGCGAGTTCGTGCAGCGCCAGGTCAAGGGCAGCACGGAGGCACCGAAGGTGTCGACTCCGGCCAGCGGCACCTTCGTGTTCGCGCGCCCCGGCAAGTTCATCTGGACCTACAGCAAGCCGTACGAGCAGGTGCTGCAGGCCGATGGCGACCAGCTGTTCGTGTACGACAAGGATTTGAACCAGGTCACGGTCAAGAAGCTTGGCGATGCGCTGGGTTCGTCGCCGGCCGCGATCCTGTTCGGCAGCAATGATCTGGAAAAGAATTTCACCCTGTCCGAAGGCGGCAGCAAGGATGGCCTGGAGTGGCTGAAAGCAGTGCCGAAAGGGAAGGACACCAGCTTCGAGCAAATCAACATCGGCCTGCGCAACGGCTTGCCGGAAGCGATGGAGCTGAAGGATTCCTTCGGCCAGACCTCGGTGCTGAAGTTCAGCAAAATCGAAAAAAATCCGGCGCTGAGTGCCACGAGTTTTAAATTCGTCATCCCCAAGGGCGCGGACGTATTCAATAATTGACCGCTGGCTGAATCATTGTCATTCCCGCGCACGCGGGAATCCATGCTGAGCATCCCGGCCAGCGCTGTATGGATTCCCGCGTCCGCGGGAATGACATTATTGGCCTTAAGAACATGGCAGACTTATTTTCCACCGAACCGCGCCAGCCGCTGGCCGAAGCCCTGCGGCCCAAGACGCTCGACGACGTCATCGGCCAGCGCCACCTGCTGGGGCCGGGCAAGCCGCTGCGGCTGGCGTTCGAGTCGGGCCAGCCGCACTCGATGATCTTGTGGGGGCCGCCCGGCGTCGGCAAGACCACGCTGGCGCGCCTGACCGCCAAGGCCTACGACTGCGCCTTTATCGCGCTGTCGGCGGTGTTCTCGGGCGTGAAGGATATCCGCGCCGCCATGGAACAGGCCCAGCACAACCTGGACATGGGCAAGCACACCATCCTGTTCGTCGACGAGATCCACCGCTTCAACAAGTCGCAGCAGGACGCCTTGCTGCCATACGCCGAATCGGGGCTGGTGACGCTGATCGGCGCCACCACCGAGAATCCCTCGTTCGAGGTGAACTCGGCACTGCTGTCGCGCGCGCAGGTGTATGTGCTGAAATCGTTCGACGAAAGCGAGCTGCGGCAGATGGTCGACCGCGCGCGCGCCAAGGTGCTGACCCAGCTGGAATTCGACGAAGCGGCCATCGACACCCTGATCGGCTACGCCGACGGCGACGGCCGCCGCCTGCTGAACCTGCTGGAACAGACCAGTACCGCCGCCAACGCCGCCAAGACCAACAAGATCACGGCCGAGTTCATCCAGAACGCGCTGACCCTGAACGCGCGCCGCTTCGACAAGGGCGGCGACAATTTCTACGACCAGATCTCGGCGCTGCACAAGTCGGTGCGCGGCTCGAATCCGGACGCGGCGCTGTACTGGCTGTGCCGCATGCTGGATGGCGGCGCCGACGCGCGCTACCTGTCGCGCCGCATCGTGCGCATGGCGTGGGAAGACATCGGCCTGGCCGATCCGCGCGCCATGCAGATCGCCAACGACGCGGCCACCACCTACGAGCGGCTGGGGTCGCCGGAGGGCGAGCTGGCGCTGGGGCAGGCGGTGGTCTACCTGGCGATTGCCGCCAAGAGCAACGCCGGCTACAACGCCTTCAACGAAGCCATGGCCTTCGTGCGCAAGGACAAGTCGCGCGAAGTGCCGGTCCACCTGCGCAATGCGCCGACCAAGCTGATGAAGGAGCTCGGCTACGGTCACGAATACCGCTACGCCCACGACGAGCCGCACGCCTACGCGGCGGGCGAGACCTACTTCCCCGACGACATGCGCGAACCCGGCTGGTACCAGCCCGTCCCGCGCGGGCTGGAAACCAAGATCGCCGACAAGCTGGCCTTCCTGCGCAAACTGGATGAGGACGCTGGCAAGTCGTAATGTTGTAAGATAAGACATTCAACAGCGCGCAGTTTTCAGAGGAGCAGCATGCAGCCGGCTATGGTGGTCGACGGGATCGACATTTTTATCGAAGGTGAGGGCGACGAGACCATCGTCATGATCCACGGCTGGCCCGATACCTACCGCCTGTGGGACGCGCAGGTGGCCGAGCTCAAGCATCGCTACCGTTGCGTGCGCTTTACGTTGCCCGGTTTCGATATCGCCAAGCCGCGCCGCTCGTATACGCTGGACGCCATGGTCCGCATCCTGCTGCACATCGTCAACAGCGTGAACAAGAAGGACAAAGTCATCCTGATGCTGCACGACTGGGGCTGCGTGTTCGGCTACGAGTTTTACATGCGTAATAAGGCGCTGGTCTCGGCCATCATCGGCGTCGACATCGGCGATGCGCAGTCCAAGGCCACGCGGCGCTCGTATTCGGTCGGCCAGAAAATGATGGTGGGCGGCTACCAGAGCACGCTGGCGCTGGCCTGGACCATCGGCGGCCCCATCGGCAGGATGATGACGCGCTCGATGGCCGGCGCGCTGGGGGCGCCGTCGCCGCGGGAATACATCAGCTCGGGCATGAACTTCCCGTACTACATCCTGACCGCCGGCGCGGCCGGGTCGTACAGCTCGCTGGTGCCGTTCGTGCCCAGGGTGCCGATGCTGTACATCTACGGCATGCGCAAGCCGTTCATGTTCCACTCGCCGCAATGGACGGAAACGCTGGCGGCCAAGCCGGACAGCAAGGTGGTGGCGCTGGAAACGGGACACTGGCCCATGGTGCATCAGGCGCAGCGCTTCAATGAAATCGTCCTCGGCTGGCTGGACAAGCCAGCCCAAACCGGGGACGCGGAGGAAGAGGACGCCGCCTGAGCGCGCTTAGCGCAGGCGGATCGGCTTCTGGTACGGGGCGAACGGCGGCGGCGGCAGCTGCGCCGAAGCGTAGGCGTCGCGGAAGCACTGGGCTTTCTTGTTCTCGACGTCGGTGATGGTCTTGGTGACCTTGCCCTGCGCGTCCAGGGTCAGGATGATCACCACCGGGTACTTCGACATGTCGTGGCAATTGCCGCGCTCATCCAGCTTCTGCGCGTTGTTATAGTTCAGCGAGACTTCCTCGTACTTGGTCGCCTTGTCGTTCGGGAACTGGCCGTTAAACTGGTTCATCGCGGCGGCGAAGTTGGGATTCTGCGGCGGCGGCGGTTCGTTGGCGTTGGAGCCGGCGCCGCCCATCGTCGAGCAGCCCGCCGCCAGCAGCACGGCGGCACTGGCCGCGGCAAGTTTCAGCATCTTGGTCTTCATTTTTTTCTCCTTGTGGTTTGTACTGTTGAGCACATAGTACAAATTTCAATCGGCGCATGGCGCACGATTAGTTGCGTAGGAGAAATCCTACGCGGGCTGATGGCGGCGTCCTGCATGTCGTTGCCTGCCGGTTTTTCGCATTTCAGCCGCCGTTTTTTGCGCTTCATCGCAAGCCGGTGGAGGCCCGGAGCGCCTTTGGATACAGTATCACCATACCGCAGCAGTTCTTAACCGACACCCGAAGGAGAACATCATGAACATCGCCAAACATATGGAAGTCATCTTCGTTGCCGCCGCCGTGATCGGCGCCGCCACCAGCTACGCCTCGGCCGCCAACGACCGCGCCGAAGCGCTGGCGCCGGCCGCCATCACGACCGTGATCGCCAAGGCCGACAGCAGCATGCCGAGCGTGACCGTCAGCGCCAAACGCCTGACCGCCGCTGAAAAAGCCGCCCTGTAATGTCCGCCAGCCGGCGGGCTGTTAAAACTCGCAAGGAAGTGGTCTCGTCTTGGTACAATTGACGTTTTCGATACAAACGGCTTTCGTTCCCATGATTGATATCCAACTTCTCCGTAAAGACATCGCCACCGTGGCCGCGCGCCTGGCGACCCGCAAGTTCCAGCTCGACGTGGAAGCCTTCAACGCCCTCGAGTCGGAGCGCAAGGCGATCCAGACCCGCACCGAAGAACTGCAGGGCAAGCGCAATTCGCTGTCCAAGCAGATCGGCATGATGAAGGGCAAGGGCGAGGATACCTCGGCCGTCATGGCGGAAGTGGCTGGCCTGGGCGACGAGCTCAAGGCCAATGAAGTCAAACTGGGCGAACTGCAGACCCGCCTCGGCGAATTCCTGCAAACCATCCCCAACCTGCCGCATGAGTCGGTCCCGGTCGGCAACGACGAAAGCGGCAACCTCGAAGTGCGCAAGGTCGGCACGCCGCGCAGCTTCGATTTCGAGGTGAAAGACCACGTCGACGTCGGCGCCGCGCTGGGCCTGGACTTCGACACCGCGACCAAGCTGACCGGTTCGCGCTTCTCGGTGATGAAAGGTGGCATCGCCCGTCTGCACCGCGCGCTGGCGCAGTTCATGCTGAACACCCACACCGACGAGCACGGCTACACCGAGTGCTATACCCCGTACATGGTCAACGCCGATTCGCTGTACGGCACCGGCCAGCTGCCGAAGTTCGAGGCCGATCTGTTCTCGGTGAAGAAGGGCGGCGCGGAAGGCGAGGGCGAAACCTTCTACCTGATCCCGACCTCGGAAGTATCGCTGACCAACATCGTGCGCGACGAGATCGTCGCCGCCGAAAGCCTGCCGCTGAAGATGACCGCGCACACCCCGTGCTTCCGCTCGGAAGCGGGCAGCTACGGCCGCGACACCCGCGGCATGATCCGCCAGCACCAGTTCGACAAGGTCGAAATGGTGCAGGTGGTGCATCCGGACCAGTCCTACGCCGCGCTGGACGAGATGGTCGGCCACGCCGAAACCATCCTGCAGCGCCTGGGCCTGCCGTACCGCGTGCTGTCGCTGTGCACCGGCGACATGGGCTTCGGCGCCGCCAAGACCTATGACCTGGAAGTGTGGCTGCCGGCGCAGAACACTTACCGCGAAATTTCCTCGCTGTCGAACTGCGAAGCGTTCCAGGCGCGCCGCATGCAGGCGCGCTTCCGCAACGCCGCCGGCAAGCCGGAACTGCTGCACACGCTGAACGGTTCCGGCCTGGCGGTGGGCCGCACCCTGGTCGCCGTGCTGGAAAATTACCAGCAGGCCGACGGCTCGGTGGAAATCCCGGAAGTGCTGCGTCCGTACATGGGCGGACAAACGCATTTGAAAGTGTAATTTCACCCTTCCATTTTCCTGAAGGCCTGCTATAATCTTGCCTTCTCGCAGCAGCACGTGGGAAAACGGAGAGGTGGCAGAGTGGTCGATTGTACTTGACTCGAAATCAAGCGATGGGGCAACCCATCCGTGGGTTCGAATCCCACCCTCTCCGCCAATGTGCGGTTGTAAGAAAAAATGCGTCACCAGGAGAGGTGGCAGAGTGGTCGATTGTACTTGACTCGAAATCAAGCGATGGTGCAAACCATCCGTGGGTTCGAATCCCACCCTCTCCGCCAATATTCAATAAAAAAGCTCCCGCAAGGGAGCTTTTTTATTTCCGGACCGGAGAGGAGCGAGCGCAGCTCGCGCGTGGGATTCGAAGACTCGCGCGTACTCGCGCGAGGGCGGCCTGCAGGATGTAGGCGAATCCCACCCTCTCCGCCAATATTCAGTAAAAAAGCTCCCGCCAGGGAGCTTTTTTATTTGTGTGGCCGCTTCTTCGGTATTGGTAATAGAATTCAAGAAAAATTACCAAAGGAGCAAAGATGAGAACACCCGCCGCCTTCCTGATCGCCGCATTGCTGGCCGGTTCCGCGCACGCCGCCACGGCCAATCCCGACGCCGCCCAGATCAAGGCCGCGCACGACCTGATGGCCGCAATGCAGGCCGAGAAAATGATGCGCATGACCGCCGGCATGAGCAAGTACGCCTCGCCGGCCCAGCGCGAGCAGGTGATGGCCAAGGTGAAGGCGCTGCCGCCGGAAACCGTTTATACCCGACTGGCGACGCCGGTGGCCAAACTGCTCAGCACCGAAACCGCGCTGGAAATGACCAAGTACTACCAGTCCAGCTACGGCCAGAAAGTGCTGCATGACACCTACAACAGCGCGCCGCAGCTGTATCCGACGCTGCCCAAGCCAACCCCGGCCGAAGCGGCCGAATTGAAGAAACCGGCCTACGTCAAGGCCGACCAAGAATTCAAGGCCAACGAGTCCGCCATCCAGCACGAAACCTTTGTGCTGCTGAAGGACATCATCAACGGCAAATAACCCTCAGGCGCCGCAGCACTTCTTGTATTTCCGGCCGCTGCCGCAAGGGCAGGGATCGTTGCGGCCGACCTTGGCCGCTTTCGGTTGCGGTGTGTGGAAGAAGGCGTTGATCTGGATGACGGCCAGCGGCAGCTTGCCGACCCAGTTGTCGCCCTTGCGTTCCAGCGGCGCCAGCAGCGCCGGCTGTTGCGCACGCAGCGGCGCCCATGCTTCCTGCGCCAGCTGCATGCCCTCGACAAACCCTTCGCTCCAGGCTTCGGCGGTCCAGGTGCCGCCGCATGCGTAAATCGGTTCGAAGCTGTCCGGGTCCTTCGCCATCCAGACGCGCATGTAGTCGTGATGGCGCAGCACCAGCGCGGCGGCTTCGTCGCTGCCGCCCTCGCCGCCCCAGACCCTGGGCAGCCACACATCCCTTGCGACCTCGGCCGGACCGACCGCCAGCGCGGTCAGAAAACCCTCCAGCTTCGCCACATCCATGCTCTGCGGCCCCATGGCGGCCAGCAGGTCGTCGAGTCGATCGTATTCGTCATCGTTCAGTGGTGTGCTCATCGGGTGATCCGCGCGGGACAGAAAAACGCCATTGTACAGTGGGGCAAAAACCTGGCGGCAGACTGCGTGCGGCAACGCACGCAGGGACGCATTGACGCCTTGTTTCTCGCCGCGCTTCCCCAACACTGAAAGCAAGTTCAAAAAGGAGAGCAGCATGACTTACTACGCCCACATCACCCCCGATCCGGACGATCCGCCGCCGCAACCCTTGCCGGAAAAAGAACCGCCGCCCGACAATTCGCCGCCGCCACCCGAACACGCGCCGATCGAGGAGCCGGCGCCGCCCAAGCCACCTATCAAAATGTAAATATTGCTGTGCTTGTGTGCGCCAGCGTACCGTCCGTTCCGTGCAACGGACGGTAAAGTATCCTTGACTCTGGAGCGTATTGTGCTCATGTTGCTCGGTGGATACTTTTTTTGTTATTTGTGCTCGCCGTCACAATCAGGTCATGCAGTGTTTTCTATAATTTAGTCATGTCATCGGACCTGTCACGGAGAGCATCATGGGCAACTCTTTGCACAACAAAATCTATCTCGGCCGCCGCAGCATCGCCCTGAGCGAGAAGCGTGTACAGGCCATGCTCTGCCTCGCCGCCTTCGCCAGCATCGGCCTGGCCTGGCTGCTGATCCGCGTCCTGCAATAAACGTTCCGGATTTGCCATCGCCCCGCCGGGCGCGTACCATGAGGGCCGCAGCAGTCTCTTATGGAAAAAATGGCAATGAAGAACGAAAAATTCACGCAGGACGAGTACGACGCCCTCAACGAAATCAAGCGCGGCATCAAGGGCGACCGCGTCAGTGCGTGTGTGGGCCGCAACAGCAAGCGGCTGTCCGGCCTCAAGCTGATCAGCATCGCCCGTAACGGCCGCATCAGCCTCACCGACAAGGGCGAGGAAACCCTATTCCTGCGCCGTTGCGTGCTGGGCTTGCGCGCGATCGAGGCCGATCCGGCCAGTCACATCGATCAGGACGTCGCGCTGTTCCTGGGCAAAAAATCCCACATCATTCCCCGCCCCGACGGCGGTTACGACATCAGCGACAAGGGCCGCGAGTCGCTGGCCGACATCATCAGCCAGGGTTTATGAAAAAAAACGCTCCTGTGGGGCGTTTTTTTTGCTGTAATGTATTAGCCAAGTCAGCAACGTTATAGGGCCTCCGCTGCCATGAGATTTGCCACGCTGCAAAAGTTTCGCCAATTGTTCGGTGTATTGGCGACTGCCGTAGTTCTGGTGTTGCTGATAGTTTCGCTCGCAGTATTCCATGTCCTGAACAAAAGTCGGGAACGCTATTACGCGACCGCCGAGGAAACCTCGCGCAATCTCGCCATCACGCTGGAAAATTACCTGCAATCGCACTTTCTCGAGGTCGATCTGGCCATGCGGCGGGCAGACCTGGAGTTCCGTACCCTGCATCAGGAACACCGTTTCAGCGACGAGGTCTTCAGCGCCTACCTGCGTTCGCTGAAGGAGCGGCTGCCGCATGCGCAGGCCGTGCGCGGCGCCAATGCCCAAGGCATGGTGATTTACGGCGAGCAGGTCGATCCCGCCAATCCGCAGGACCTCAGCATTCGCGAATTCTATCCGCGCTTGCAGAGCGAGCATGAACTGATCTTCGGCATCCCGGTGCAGTCGCGCATCAGCGGCGAATGGGTGTTGCCGCTGGCCTACCCGCTGACCAGGGCCGACGGCAGCTACGGCGGCGCCGCCTATGTGCTGATGAACAGCTCGCGCCTTACGGAAGCGTTTTCCCAGCTGAATATCGGCGCGCACGGCTCCATCGTGCTGCTGGATGACCGCAAGCGCGTGCTGCACCGCTACCCGGAAGCGGCCGACATGAAGTTCGGCTCCGTCATCCGCGTCAACCCCGCCACTCAGGCCATCCTCGACGGCCGGCAGAAGCGCGCCAGTTATACGGTGGTCAGTCCGCGCGACAACCGCGAGCGCACGCTGAGCGTGGAGAAGGTGGGCGCGTATCCGGTATATGTTGTGGTGGGGCTGGCCAGCGAAGACTTCCTGGCGCCGTGGCACAAGGAAATCCGCAATGCCTCGATCTTCCTGATCCTGCTGGTCGGCTTGTCCGGCGCTCTGCTGGTCGGCGTGCGTTATGCCTTGCAGCGGCAGTACCAGGTGCTGCGCACGCTGGGCGAAACCGACCGCGCGCTGCAGGATTCGCTGGCGCGGCTGACCGCCTCGGAATCGCGCTGGCGCTCGCTGACCGAGGGCTTGCCGCAGATGGTGTGGACCGCGACCCCCGACCTGCGCCTGGATTTCCTCAGCCACCACTGGGAAGCGTTCAGCGGCGTGCCGTCGGCGCAATTGCTGGCCACCGGCGACTGGTCGCGCGTGATCCATCCGGACGACATCGACACCGTGCGCGCCGCCTGGCGCCAGGCGCTGGCGGACGGACGCCAGTTCCGCTGCGACTGCCGCCTGCGCCGCCATGACGGCGTATGGCGCGTGTTCGACAACCACGCGCTGCCGCAAAAGGATGGCGGCGGCGCGGTGGTGAGCTGGGTCGGCAGCAGCACCGACAGCACCGAATTGCGCGCCGCCCACGACGAACTGCTGCGCGCCAAGGAGGACGCCATCCAGGCCGGCCGTGCCAAGTCCGACTTCGTCGCCAACATGAGCCATGAAATCCGCTCGCCGATGAACGCGGTGCTGGGCATGTTGCAGCTGCTGCGCCAGACCGCGATGAACGGCCGCCAGCAGGACTACGTCGACAAGGCGCACGCGGCGGCCAGCGCCCTGCTGGGGCTGCTGAACGACATCCTCGATTTTTCCAAGGTGGAGGCGGGCAAACTGGCGCTGGACCCACATCCGTTCCGGCTGGACAAGCTGTGGCGCGATCTGGCGGTGATCCTGTCGGCCAATGTCGGCCACAAAGACATCGAAGTGCTGTTCCGCATGGATGCCTCGCTGCCGGCGGCGGTGGTGGGGGATGCGCTGCGGCTGCAGCAGGTGCTGCTCAACCTGGCCGGCAATGCCATCAAGTTCACCGAGCGCGGCGAAGTGGTGGTCTCGGCCCAGGTGCTGACCCGCAGCGACGACAAACTGATGGTGGCGTTTGCGATCCGCGACACCGGCATCGGTATCGCGCCCGACCAGTGCGAGCATATTTTCGACGGCTTCTCGCAAGCCGAAGCGTCGACCGCGCGGCGCTATGGCGGCACCGGGCTGGGGCTGGCGATCAGTCAGCGGCTGGTGCGGCTGATGGGCGGGGCGTTGCGCGTCAGCAGCCAGCTGGGGCAGGGCAGTGTGTTCGACTTCGCGATCGAGCTGGGCGTCGCGGCCGAGCAGCCCGAGCCGGCCAGCACGGCGACGCCGCCGGCCGCCATGCGCGGCCTGTCCTGCCTGGTGGTGGACGATAACCCGGTGGCGCGCACGGTGCTGCGCGAGATGGCCGCCTCGTTCGGCTGGCGCGCCGACGTCGCCGGCAGCGGTTACGAAGCGCTGGACCTGATCGCCGCACGCCTGCGGCAGCGCAAGGCGTACGACGTGGTGTTCATCGACTGGCGCATGCCGACCCTGGACGGCTGGGAAACCAGCCGCCGCATCCGCGAGCTGACACCGGCAGGCAAGACACCGCTGATCGTGATGGTCACCGCGCACGACCGCGAACTGCTGGCGCGGCGGCAGAAGGAAGTCGCGTCGGTGCTGGATGGCTTCGTCGTCAAGCCGGTGACGGCCTCGATGCTGTTCGACGCCGTGGCCGATGCGCGCCTGGAACAGCGCAAACCGCCGGAACGGCCGGCGCAGCCGACGCAACGGCGGCTGGCCGGCCTGCGCGTGCTGCTGGTGGACGATAACCCGGCCAACCAGCAGGTCGCCAGCGAACTGCTGAGCAGCGAAGGCGCGCAAATGGAAGTGGCCAGCTCGGGGCAGATGGCGATTGGCGCGCTGTGCCGCTCCGGACCGCTGCCCGACCTGATCCTGATGGACATCCAGATGCCGGAAATGGACGGTTACCAGACCACGGCGGCCATCCTGGAGCAGCTCGGCAACACCGCGCCACCGATCGTCGCCATGACCGCCAACGTCATGCAGTCCGACCGCATCGCCGCGCTGGACGCCGGCATGGTCGACCATGTGGGCAAACCGTTCGACCTCGATCAACTGGTGGCGGTCATTCTCGTCCACACCGGGCGCGCTGGCGCGAACGCGGACGCCGGCACTGCGCCGATACTGTCGGAGGGCGGCGCACCCGGTCGAGAGACGGCGGAAGAGAGTCCCGCCGCGCTGCCCGCACCGGGGCTGAATACCGCGGCGGCGCTGAAGCGGCTGGGCGGTCTGGAATCGGTCTACCAGATCGCGCTGCGCAGCTTCGTCACCGAAGCCGAACGGCTGGCGGCGCAGCTGCACAGCGCGCGCGAACGCCGGGATTGCGGCGCCGCGCTGCCCGTCATCCACACCCTGAAAGGCTTGGCCGGCACGGTCGGCGCCGACCTCCTGGCCGCGTTGTCGCAGCGGGCCGAGCTGGCACTCAGCCAGACCCCGCCCGATTGGGAGCCGCTGCAAGCCGTCCTCACCGCCTGTCCCCGTATCACCGCCGAAATCGCCGACAGGCTCTGACCCCGACTTTTTTAGCGGAAGCCGTCGGCGGCGATGTCGAGTTCGGTGACGTCGCCCCAGGTTTTGGCGATGTCGCGGATGGCGTCGGCTTTGCCGATCAACACCGTCTGCAGGTTGTCGCGCGGGTAGTGCCGGGCGATCAGCGCTTGCGCTTTTTCGGGCGTCAGGCTGTCGACGTCGCGCGTGAAGTGGTCGATCTGCGCGCGGCCGACCTGGTTGGCGTACATGTCGCCCAGCAGGCTTGCCAGCTGTTCGCCGGTTTCGTAACGCGGCGGGAACTGGCCTTTGACGTAGGCCTTGGCCGATTCCAGCGTGGCCTTGTCGATACCCCGGTCCCACAGCCGCTGGTAGGTCTTGTTGGCCAGGGCCAGCGCCGCTTCGGTCTTCGGCAGCGCGGTGAAGCTGCTGATGGCGAAGGTGCCGGTCTGCGACAGTGTGGCGAACTGGCTGCTGGCGCCATAGGTCAGGCCGGAGTTGACCCGCAGTTCGTCGTTCAGCCATGAGGTGAAGCGCCCGCCCAGCACGGTGTTGATCACCTGCAGCGGCACGTAATCCGGGTCGTTGCGGGCGATGCCGGCGCCGCCGATCAGGAAGGTGGTCTCGATGGCGTCCGGTTTGTTGACCAGCCAGACGCGCGCCTTGTCGGCCTTGACCTTGCCGTTGTCCTGCGCCGCCGGCGCCGGGCCGCTGGCTTTCCAGGCGCCGAACAGGGATTCGATCTGCTGGCGCATGTCGGTTTTCTGGAAGTCGCCCACCACGATGATGGCGGCGTTGTCCGGACGATAGTAGCGCTGGTAGTAGCCCTGCACATCGTCGCGTTTCAGCGCGCCGACGCTGCTGACGGTGCCGCCGGGCGGAATGCCATACGGGCTGTCGCCGAACAGCATGGCGCGGTAGTAGTTCTGCACCACGTTGCGCGGCGCTTCCTTGGCTTGTTTCAAGCCGTTGACTTTGCGGTCGCGCAGCTTGGTCAGTTCGGCCTCGTCGAAGCTGGGCTGCTGGACGATTTCGGCGAACAGCGGCAGCAGTACGGCGCTGTCGGCGCGGGCGAAGTTGGCCTGCACGGTGCTGGCCTCGGTGCCGGCGCCGCCGGCCAGACGCGCGCCGCGGTAGTCGAAGGCGTTGTCGATGGCGGTCTTGTCGTGCGCTTTGGTGCCGAGCAGCAGGCCGTCGCCGGTCAGGTTGGACAGGCCGGGCTGCCCGCCGTCGTTGACGGCGCCGGCTTTCACCACGGCGCGCACGGAGATCAGCGGCACGTCGTGCCGTTCCATCAGGTAGACGGTCAGGCCGTTCTGCAAGGTGATGGTGTCGAATTCGGGCAGGCGGAATTCGGCGCCGTGGGCCACGCCGACGGTCAGCAGGGCGGCGGCAATGATGGTGTTGCGCATGTGATCAATCCTCCTTCGCGGCCAGCACGCCGACGGTGCGCTGCGATTTCTTCAGGTATTTGGCGGCGACGGCCTGGATGTCGGCCGGCGTCAGTTTTGCGTAGGCGGCGGGGGCGTCGAACATTTTGCGGTAGTCGCCGAAGAACACTTCATAGGTGCCCAGCGATTGCGCCTTGCCGTTGATGGTTTCCTGCTCGCGGTACAGGTTGACCAGCTTCTGGTTCTTCACCTTTTGCAGTTCCTCGTCGGAGACGCCGTCCTTGACCAGTTTGTCCACCTCGGCCAGCAGCGCCTTTTCCAGCACGGCCGGTTCGGTCTTGGCGGTGGCCACCGCCGACAGGTAGAGCAGGCCGGGATCGAATCCATCGAGGCTGCTGGCGCCGACCTGGGTGGCCAGCTGCTTTTCCACCAGCGCCTTGTACAGGCGCGAGGTCTTGCCTTCGGCGAGCAGGCTTTGCAACACTTCCAGCGCATAGAAGTCGGGATTGTCGGCGCGCGGAATCTTGTAGGCGATGGCCAGGTTGGCCGAGGTGGCCGATTCCTTGGTGACGAACACGCGCCGTTCGCCTTTCTGCGGCGGTTCGATGGTGCGCACGGCCGGCGGCGCGGCGCGTTTCGGAATGCCGCCGAAGTATCGGGTGGCCAGCTTCTTCACCTCATCGGCCCTGACGTCGCCGACGATCACCGCCACCGCGTTGTTGGGCGCGTAGTAGGTGCGGAAGTAGTGCTCCAGGTCTTCCTGCGTCCACGCCTTGATGTCGGACTCGTTGCCGATCACCGACCACGAATACGGATGCGCGAGGAAGGCGACGCTGTTGACTTCCTCGCGCAGCATGCGCATGTTGGAATTCTCCAGCCCAGTGCTGCGCTCGGACAGCACCACGCCGCGCTCGCTGGCCACCATCTTGGGATCGATGGTCAGATGCGCGATGCGGTCGCTCTCCAGCGTGAAAATGGTTTCCAGCGAGGTGGAGGGGAACCAGTCCTGGTACACGGTCAGGTCGGTGCTGGTGTAGGCGTTGTTGGCGCCGCCCTTGGCTTCCATGGTGCGGTCGAACATCTTCGGCCCATAGTTCCTGGAGCCGTTGAACATCATGTGTTCAAAGAAGTGCGACAGGCCGGTGATGCCGGGCGCCTCGTTGCGCGAACCCACCTTCCAGAAGGTGTACATATTGGCGTTGGGGATGCCGTGCGATTCGAGGACGATGAACTTCATGCCGTTGGCCAGCGTGAAGGTCTG
Organism: Duganella callida; assembly: GCF_004614165.1. GTDB lineage: Bacteria > Pseudomonadota > Gammaproteobacteria > Burkholderiales > Burkholderiaceae_D > Rugamonas > Rugamonas callida. The sequence goes on from NZ_SPVG01000253.1 coordinate 36,394, forward strand.
CACCTGGTCCGCCGTGACGGCGGCTTGCGCAGTCAGGGTCAGGCCCAGCGCAAGGCCGGCGGCGAGGACTTTCCATTTCATGAGCGCTCCTTCCAAAGTAAGCGCAAAGCATACAACTATTGTTTAGTAATTGCGAATGCCGGCTTTAGCGGCTAGCATGGTGCAAACATAACCTCCGGAGCAAACATGGAAAAACCGATGAATTGGGAGGCGCATGAGCTGAGCATGACCGTGCTGATGACGCCCGATATGGCTAACTTCTCAGGCAACGTCCACGGCGGCACCATCCTGAAATTCCTCGACAGCGTGGCCTACGCCTGCGCCAGCCGCTGGGCCGCCAGCTATGTGGTGACGCTGTCGGTGGACCAGGTGATGTTCCTGCAGCCTATCCACGTGGGCGAGCTGGTGACTTTCCTGGCCTCGATCAATTACACCGGCAACTCATCGATGGAAGTCGGCATCCGCGTGGTGACCGAGAACATCCAGCAGCGCCTGGTGCGTCACGCGAACAGCTGTTACTTCACCATGGTCGCGGTGGATAGCGACCGCAAGCCGGTCAAGGTGCCGACCCTGGTGCCGCACACCGAGGAGCAGAAGGCGCGCTGGGAACAGGCGCTGCTGCGCAAGCAGGCGCGCCAGATGGTGCACGGCAACCGCAAGAAATGAGGCGGCTGGCGCTGGCAATCATGCTGGTCGCGGCGGCGCTGGGCACGGCCGCCGCGGCCGAACCGGCCGGCAGGGACATCATCGCCGATGTCGGCAGGATCGTCGCGCCCAACGGCGTGCAGGAGAATTTCAAGCTGCGCATCGGCGGCATCGACCAGTGGATCTATACGCGCGGCCAGGACCGCCGCAACCCGGTGCTGCTGTTCGTGCACGGCGGCCCGGCCTCGCCCAGCGCGCCCACCATGTGGATGTACCAGCGTCCGCTGGAAGAGTACTTCACTGTGGTGAATTACGACCAGCGCGGCGCCGGCCGCACCTATCTGGAGACCGATCCCGAAGTGGTGCGGCCGACGCTGCGCATCGGCCAGTTCGTCGACGATGCGGTGGAGATTGCCCGCGCCGTCAGCAAGCGCTATGGCAAGCGCAAGGTGATTCTGGTCGGCCACAGCTGGGGTACGGTGGTGGGCATGCGCGCGGTGCTGGCACATCCTGAGCTGTTCCATGCTTACGTCGGCATCGGGCAGGTGATCAGCATGCGCGATAACGAGAAGCTCAGCTTCGACTTTGCGCTGGCGCAGGCGCGCAGGGAACACAACGGCAAGGCGATCGGCGAGCTGGAATCGATTGCGCCGTACCCCGGCGATACGCCGATCACGCGCGAGCGTATCGTGATCGAACGGAACTGGGCGCAGCATTATGGCGGGCTGGCGGCGTATCGTGGCGATTTCGCGTATTACTTCAACGCGCCGCTGCTGTCGCCGGAGTATGACGACAAGGCTGTCAAAGCCATCGATCAGGGCAGCCTGCTGACGCTGGACCGTGTGTTGAACGAATGGCTGCAGGTGGATTTCAAGCCGGTGACGAAGTTTCCGGTGCCGGTGCTGATGTTCATGGGACGGCACGATTACACCACCCCATCCGAACCGACGGCGGCCTGGCTGGCCAAGGTGCAGGCGCCTTACAAGCGCGCCGTCTGGTTCGAGAACTCCGCGCATCTGGTGCAGTTCGAGGAGCCGGGCAAGACGCTGGTCAGTCTGCTGGAGTACGTCCGCCCGCTGGCGCAGGATTAAGATTTGCGGCGGGTGAGGAATACCAGTCCCGCCGCAAGGACCGACGCCGCCGACAGCGCATACAGGCCGCCCTGGATGGAGCCGGTCTTCTGCTCCAGGTAGCCGAAGGTGGCTGGCGCCACGAATCCGCCCAGATTTCCCAGCGAGTTAATCAGCGCGATCACGCCCGCCGCGATGCGGCTGTCCAGGTAACCCTGCGGAATCGGCCAGAACAGCGAGGACGCCGCCTTGAAGCCCAGGCCCGCGAAGCAGATCGCCACGAACGCGAACACCGGGCCGCCGGTGGTGGAGGCGAACATGCCGCACGCCGCCACGATCAGCGCCACCGCCACCCACGCCTGCTGGTTGCGGTAGCGCTGCGCCAGCGCCGCGAACATGTACATGGCCGCGATCGAAATGATCCACGGGATGGAGTTGAACAGCCCAACCTGGAATTCCGAGAAGTGCCCCATCTTCTTGATGATGGACGGCAGCCAGAACGTGGTGCCGTAAATGGTCAGCTGGATCGCGAAGTAGATGAAGCAGAACAGCGCGATGCGGCCATCCTTCAGCAGCGACAGCATGCTGGCGTTTTTCGGCTTGCTGGCGTCGCGCTCCTTTTTCTCGGCGTCGATCACGGCCGCCAGCGCGTCGCGTTCGGCCTCGCTCAGCCACTTGGCGTCCCTGGGATGCGAGTCCAGGCAGAACCAGACGATGAAGCACAATACCACCGAGGCCAGGCCTTCGATGATGAACATCCACTGCCAGCCGTGAAAACCGCCGCCCTCGATCTGCAGCAGGCCGCCCGACAATGGCCCTGACAGAATCGACGCCAGCGCGGAACCGCTGAGGAAGATGGCCATCGCCTTGCCGCGCTCGCGGTTCGGCAGCCACTGGGTGAAGTAGTACACCACGCCCGGGAAGAAGCCGGCTTCGGCCACGCCCAGCAAAAAGCGCATGATGTAGAACGAGGTTTCGCCCTGCACGAAAGCCATGCCGGTGGCCACCACGCCCCAGCTGCCCATGATGCGCGTCAGCCAGGCCTTGGCGCCGAAGCGCTGCTGCAGGATGTTGGACGGCACCTCGAACAGCGCATACGCCAGGAAGAACACGCCGGCGCCAAAGCCGAAGGCCGCCGCGCCTATGCCCAGGTCCTTCTCCAGGTGCGCGCGCACAAAGCCGATGTTGACGCGGTCGATGTAGTTCGCAATGAACATCACCACGAACAGCGGCAGGATGCGCCATTTGACTTTCTCGACCGCGCCATCGAGAACGGTGGGCGCCGCTGCGGCCTGCGCGGCCGCTGGAATTGCTGTATTCATGATCGTCTCCTTGATCGTTCCGTTGTGTTTTTATCGAACCATGCAAGGCATCTTGTTATTGAATTTCCAGCCGGGGATCAGGAACTGCATGGCCACCGCGTCGTCGCGCGCGCCCAGGCCCATGTTCAGGTACAGCTGGTGCGCCGCTTCGATGGCGTCCAGGTCGATTTCCACCCCCAGGCCCGGTTTCTGCGGCACCTGCACCATGCCGCCCTTGATCCGCAGCGGTTCCCTGGTCAGATGCTGGCCGTCCTGCCAGATCCAGTGGGTATCGATGGCGGTGATGTTGCCCGGCGCCGCCGCGGCCACATGGGTGAACATGGCCAGCGAGATGTCGAAGTGGTTGTTCGAGTGCGAGCCCCAGGTCAGGCCCCATTCGTGGCACATCTGCGCCACGCGCACCGAACCCTGCATGGTCCAGAAGTGCGGGTCGGCCAGCGGAATGTCGACCGATTGCAGCTGGATCGCGTGGCCCATTTCGCGCCAGTCGGTGGCGATCATGTTGGTGGCGGTCGGCAGGCCGGTGGCGCGGCGGAACTCGGCCATCACTTCGCGGCCGGAATAGCCGTTTTCGGCGCCGCACGGGTCTTCGGCGTAGGCCAGTACGTCGCCCTGGTCGCGGCACAGGCGGATCGCGTCCTTCAGCAGCCAGCCGCCGTTCGGGTCCAGCGTCACGCGCGCCCGCGGGAAGCGCTCGTGCAGCGCGGTGACGGCTTCGATCTCCTCTTCGCCGCGGAACACGCCGCCTTTCAATTTGAAGTCGTTGAAGCCGTAGCGCTGATAGGCAGCTTCGGCCAGGCGCACCACGGCCTCCGGCGTGACGGCGGCTTCATGGCGCAGGCGCAGCCAGTCGTCTTGTTCTCCGGGGGCTTCATCGTAGGGCAGGTCGGTGGCCTTGCGGTCGCCGATATAGAACAGATAGCCAAGCATTTCCACTTCGCTGCGCTGCTGGCCTTCGCCGAGCAGGGCGGCAACCGGCACGCCGAGGAACTGGCCGAGCAGGTCGAGCAGGGCGGCTTCCAGCGCGGTGACGGCGTGGATGGCGATGCGCAGGTCGAAGGTTTGCAGGCCGCGGCCGCCGGCGTCGCGGTCGGCGAAGGCCTTGCGTGCGGCGTTGAGGATGGCGTTGTAATTGCCGACCGGCTGGTTCAACACCAGGCTGCGGGCGTCTTCCAGTGTCTGGCGGATTTTCTCGCCGCCGGGCACTTCGCCAACGCCGGTGTGGCCGGCGCTGTCGGTCAGGATCACGACGTTGCGGGTGAAGTAGGGGCCGTGGGCGCCGCTCAGGTTGAGCAGCATGCTGTCGCGGCCGGCGACCGGCACCACGCGCATGGCAACGATGCGAGGGGTGTCATTTTTTTGCTGTTCCATGGTATGTCCTTGTGAAATGATTGCGCTGTCAGAAGTCATGGTAGCGGTGTCAGGCAGTAAACACAAGCTTAAACCTGCGGTTTTGATGAATTGTAAATGATAGAAAATGATGTTCGATGCTATAATGGCATATCGACTTTTATCAGGATTGCGATGGATAAGCGGACTTTGCGCACGGCGGCCGGCATGTTGGAAGTGAGCGGCGCCACCTTGGCCGATGTGGCGAAAGTAGCCGGCGTGTCGCCGATCACCGTGTCGCGCGCGCTGAATCAGCCACACCTCGTGCGGCCCAACACGCTGGCCAAGGTGCAGGCGGCGGTGCAGCAGACCGGCTATGTGAAAAACATGATGGCCGGCGCACTGGCGTCCAGCCGCAGCCGGCTGGTGTCGCTGGTGCTGCCCAGCATTTCGACGCCGATCTTTGCCGACATGGTGCATGCCGCCAGCGAATGCCTGACCGCCGCCGGCTACCAGGTGATGCTGGGCCTGTCCAGCTACGAAGCCTGGCGCGAGGAAGTGCTGGTTGAAACCATCCTCAGCCGCCGGCCGGACGGCGTCATCCTGACCGGCTCGCTGCACACCGACAGCACGCGGCGCCGCTTGCAGGCGGCGCAGGTGCCGGTGGTGGAAGCCTGGGATTTGACGCCGTCGCCGATCGACATGATGGTCGGTTTCTCGCACGAAGACGTCGGTCACGTGATCGCCCAGCACCTGCTGCAGCGCCGCTACCGCCGCATCGCCATCCTGGCGGTGCAGGATCCGCGCGCCGCGCGCCGCAATCAGGGCCTGCAGGCCGGGCTGGCCAAGCAGGGCATCGAGGTGGCGGCGGTGGAAATCATGGCGCTGCCGTCGACCTTCGAACTGGGGCGCGACGGCGCCGCGCGGCTGCTGGCGCGCTGTCCGGACCTCGATGTCATCGTCTGCAGTTCCGACACTCTGGCCCATGGCGTATTGACCGAGGCGATCGCGCGTGGCATCAATGTGCCTGAGCAACTGGCGGTGGTGGGTTTCGGCGATATGAACTTCGCCGCGCGCACCTATCCGCCGCTATCGACTGTGCGCGTCGATGGCGCTAATATCGGACGTGTGGCGGCGCAAGCGATATTGGACCGGATCGAAGGCAGGGCTGCGGCCAGCCTGACCGACACCGGCTTCCAGTTCATCGAGCGCGGCAGCACCTGAATAACCATTACAGGGAGAGAGGGCCGGCATGGAAATGAAGCGCATCAATGCGGGGAAATTGCGGGCCATCGGCTACGACGCGCGCGACAAGCTGCTGCGCGTGGAATTCGACGACGGCACCGCCATCGATTACTCGGGCGTCGGCAACGAGGTCTGGCGCAAGCTGTCGAGCTCCGGCGCGGCCTGGAGCTACTACCGCGACAATATCGAGGAAGAATACAGCGGCCGCAAAGGCACGGTGCGCAAACCCACCACCCGCGCCGACCTGGAAAACCTGTTCCGCGCGCCGGACGAGTGAACCATCAGCGGGGACTGACGAGAAAATCCGATTGAATCGCGCCAGGGGCTGTGGTCTAATCAAAAGATCATCGATCTCACGGTTCATCATGACTTCCGCCAGCTCATCCGCAGTCTTGCCCGCCTATCGCGTTCACAGCTCATCGGTTCACGGCAACGGCGTGTTTGCCGAGCGCGACATCGAACCCGGCGAGCGCATCATCGAATACGCCGGCCGCGAGATCAGCTGGGACGAGGCGCAGCGGCGCGCGGAAGTCTCGGGAGCGCCGCACAACCACACTTTTTTCTTCAGCCTGGCCAACGGTAACGTCGTCGATGGCGGCGATCATGGCAACGAGGCGCGCTTCATCAACCATTCCTGCGAGCCCAATTGCGAAGCCATCGAGGAAGAGGATGGCCGCATCTTCATTTACGCGCTGCACGCGATCAAACAGGACGAGGAACTCAATTATTCCTATCCGCTGATCTACGAGGGCCGCCACACGCCGGCGATCAAGAAGGCATTCGCCTGCCGCTGCGGCGCCCCGACTTGCAGCGGCACCATGCTGGCGCCCAAGCCGCGCAAGCGCAAACCGCGCGCCCAGCCGCAACTGCCGGTGGAACCCATCCCTGGCGCGGCGGCCGCCCGCCATCCCGAGCCGGTGGCGGCGCACTGACCTGATCCTCTCGCCGGGCGGTGGGGCAGCTCAGCGGTTTTGCCACTGGAGCTTCGCCACGGTCCAATGCGCCAGTACCCGGTTCAGCAGCGGCAGGCCGCCGGTGCGGGCGATTTTCTGCTGCATGGCCAGCGCCGGCGTGTTGCCGCCGCCACGCACCGCGAACAGGATGTGGTTGTTGCCGGCGATACCGGGAAAGCGGCAAATGCGGCCCTGGAACGCCTGGCGCAGGCGCTTGACCATACCGTGATAGTTGGGATCGTAGTTGAAGATGTTCGCCGCCAGCACGCCGCCCGGACGCAGGGCGCGGCGGCAATCGGCGTAAAAGCCGGCGCTGCCCAGCACCGGTGGCAAGCCGTCCGCGTCGAAGCCGTCGATCAGCAGCACGTCGGCGCCGCCGGCCAGTTGTGGCATATAAGTCACGGCGTCGGCCTGAATCACGCGGAAGCGCGCATTGTCGCGCGGGACCGCAAACTGCTCGCGCAGGGCGATCACCTCCGGGTTCAGTTCCAGCACGGTGATGCGGCTGTGCGGCAGGTAGCGGTAGCAGAATTTGGCCAGCGAGCCGCCGCCCAGGCCCACCATGACGATATGCTCGGGCCGGGGATGAAACAGCACGAAACACATCATGGCGCGCAGATAACTAAGCACCAGATCGTCGGGGCGCGACAGCTTCATCTCGCTTTGCACCATGCCCGGACGGAATTCCAGCCGGCGGCGGTCGCCTTCCGTGTGCACCTGAGGACGGTCGTTAGGTGTGGTCAAGTTTCTTTGTGTTATGGATTTACCCCGGGGATTTATAGTAGCATGGCGTTCGTACCGGCATGCCTCTGTGGCGGCCCACTTGGAGAGAGACGATGTTTTTAGACCACCCCACGCTAACCGCCACCAACAGCTTTACCGAGCCGGACCGTCTGGAGCGCCTGACGCGCGTCTACGGCTACGTGGCCGCGCTGGCCGATATCGCCGGCAAGCAGAGCTTTATTGAGAAAGTCAGCCAGCTGCACGACCACAAGGGCACCCTGATCGTGTTCTGGCACGACACCCCCACCGAAGAGGAAAAAGAGCTGTTCACCAAGGCCTGGGCCAGCAAGGTGGGCGACGGCAGCACCAACGTCGAGCACGAGGTCTGACGCCGCCTGCGGTCATGGATATCCGAACGCTGTTACTGGCGCTGGCACTGGGCAACCTCAGCCTGTGCGCAGCGCTGTTCTTTTTTGAGCAGGGCGGCTCGGCCAATGCAACTGGCCCGGCGCCGCGCCGTCACCTGAGCTGGGGTCATGCCAAGCTGTGCCAGGCGGTGGCGTGGACGCTGTTGTATTTCCGTGGCGTGCTTCCCGATTTCCTCACCATCCCGCTGGCCAACGCCATCCTGTTCGCCGGCTTCGCGCTGGACGCCGCCGCGTTGTGGGAGCTGGCCGGCCGCCGCGTGTGGCGCCGCTACCTGCTGCCGGCGCTGGGCGCGGCCGTCGGCGTGTACACGGCCGGCTGGCTGCTGCAGTTCGGCGCCGGCGCGCGCACGGCGATCGCCTCGGTGGCCGCCGGCTTCTTCTTCGTCTCCGGCATCGCGGCGTTGGGCCGCGGCTGGCGTGCCGGCACGCCATTGCGCCGCTACCTGCTGCTGCTGATGCTGGTGCTGACCGTGATGGTGGTGGCGCGCGGCCTGCGCGGGCTGACCCCGGACGGCGCCAGCCCGCTGCTGGCCCAACTGGGCGTCGCCGCGCTGTACCTGATGATGCTGGCGAACGCCTTCGGCTATCTGCTGCTGGTGCGCGAACAGGCGCAGAGCGAGCTGGCGCGGCTGGAGGTGGTGGATCCGCTGACCGATGTGCCCAACCGGCGCGGCTTCTACCAGGCGCTGACGCCGTGGATCGCGCTGGCGCGCCGGCCCGGCATGCCGGCCGCGCTGATCGTCATGAACCTGGACCAGTTCAAGCGCGTCAACGACAACTACGGCCACCCGGCCGGCGACATGGTGCTCAAAGCCATGGTTGATATCTGCAAGAAACAGTTGCGCGACTCCGACCAGATGGGCCGGCTGGGCGGCGCCGAATTCGCCATCCTGCTGCCGCGCACGGGCCAGGCCGACGCCGTCATGGTCGCCGAGCGCATCCGCAGCGCGATTGCCGCGCTGCCCGTGAAAGCCGAGGCCGAAAAGGCTATTATCTCGATGACGGCCAGCCTGGGCGTGACGGTGATCCGCGCCGAGGACAGCACCGTCAGTCTGTTCAAGCGCGCCGACGAGGCGCTGCAGGCGGCCAAACTGGCGGGCCGCAACCGCGTCATGGAAGCTCAGGTCAGCAGCATGATAGATGCGTAATGTTGCCGCTTGGTCATCAAGCTGTCACATTCGGAGCATATCGTGCTTATAATGGTGTAAATCGTTTAGTCTGATTCTTAGAACGGGGCCTTCCAATAACATGTATGCAGCAGTAGATCTGGGTTCCAACAGTTTTCGCCTCCACATCGGCAAGCACGATGGGGAGGCCATCCGCGTCCTGAAGAGCGTGCGCGAGCCGATCCGCCTGGCCGCCGGGCTGGACAAGGACGGCAACCTGACGCCGGCGGCGATGCAGACCGCGCTCGCCTGTCTGAAGAATTTCCGCACCGTGCTGGCCGCCTACAAGCTGGACGCGGTGCGCGTGGTGGCGACCTCCGCCATGCGCGTGGCGCGCAACTCGGCCGTCTTTTTGCCGGAGGCCGAGCAGGCCATCGGCTATCCGATCGAGATCATCTCCGGCGAGGAGGAGGGGCGTCTGATCTACATGGGCGTGGCGCACGCGGTGGCGCTGCCGGGCGAACGCCGGCTGGTGATCGACATCGGCGGCGGCTCCACCGAGCTGATACTCGGGCGTGGCCAGGAAATCGAGAAGGTCGAGTCGTTCAGCGTCGGCACCGTCAAGCAAAGCCTGGCGTTCTTCATCGGCGGCCGGGTCGACGGCCCGTCGTTCGAGGCGGCCATCCTGTCGGCGCGCAGCCATTTCGAGGACGCCGCGCCGCCGTACCATCCGCAGTTCTGGAAGCAGTGCTACGGCTCCTCCGGCACCGCGCGCACCATCGCCGACATCATCCAGAAAAACGGCCTGGGGCGCCAGGTCGACGCCGCCTCGCTGGAGGCGCTGAAGCAGCGCTTCATCGATTTCGGCAACGTCAGCCGCATCGACATGCCGGGCCTGAAGCCGGACCGCGCCGCCACCATCATCGGCGGGCTGGCGATCCTGATCGGCCTGGTGCGCGAGCTGGACATCCCGGTGGTGCAGCCGATCGAGGCCGGCCTGCGCATGGGCGTGATGTGGGACTTGCACCTGCGCTCCACCAAGCGCGACCGGCGCGAGCAGTCGGTGCAGGCCTGCGTGCAGAAATTCCACGTCGACGAGCGCCGCGCCAACCGCGTGGCCGACGACGCGCTGGCGCTGTACGCGCAGACCAAGCCGGCCTCGGACCAGTACACGCGCCACCTGTACTGGAGCGCGCTGCTGCACGAGATGGGCATGGTGGTGTCGCACACCGGCTACCACAAGCACGCCGCCTACATCATCGAGAACGCCGACCTGCCGGGCTTCACCGCGCGCGAGCAGCGCATGATGAGCCGTTTGATCGTGGCCCACAAGGGCAATCTGCGCAAGGTGGCCGAGGTGCTGCACGAGCCGGACTTCACCAAGGCCATCGTGGCGCTGCGGTTGGCGGTGTTGTTCATGCACTCGCGCATCGACATCGACTTCACCCAGATCCGCTTGCGCGTCAAGAGCCGCATCGAGCTGGAAATCCGGCGCGTGTGGGTGGCTGACCATCCGACCCTGTCCTACTGGCTGGAAAAGGAGCAGGAGCAGTGGGATGACGTCGGCGTGGACTTCGCCATCCGCACCAGCTAAGCCGGAGCCGCCATGACCAGCATCCCGCGCCATCTCGCCTGTCTGCTGCTGGTCCTGTCGTTGCCGGCGTCCGCCGCCGAGACGGTGCGCCTGTGCTTCGAGGCGCAGGACGTGCGGCCGTGGCGCACGGAGCAGGGCGGCGGCCTGAATTTCGAGCTGCTCAAGATGGTCGGGCAGCGGCTCGACGTCCGTTTCGATTTCCAGAGCATCCCGTGGAAGCGCTGCCTGGCGCAACTCAAGGACAACGCGGTCGACGGCGCGTTTGCCGTCAGCTACAAGCCGGACCGGCGCGAACTGGGCGAGTATCCAGGTGGCGAGCGGCCCGACGCCGGCAAGCGCATGCACACCGATACCTACATGGTCCTGCGCCGCAAGGGCAGCAGGGTCGATTGGGACGGCAAACGCTTCCGCAACCTCGATGGCGCGGTCGGCTTCCAGCTCGGCTACTCGGTGGGCGACGTGCTGCGCGCGCAGCGGGTGGAAGTGGACGAGGGCAGCCAGCGCGCCGATGAACTGGCGCGGAAGCTGATCGCCGGCCGGCTGGCGGCGGCGGCGGTGGGCGGCAGCGACGCCGCCACGCTGATGCGCGGTCCGCTGGCGCCGCGGCTGGAGCTGCTGCCCATCCCCATCGTCGAAAAACCGTATTTCCTGATCCTGTCGCACGCCATGCTGGCACAACGCCCGCAGCTGGCGCAGCGCATCTGGGACGAGATCGAAACCACCCGCAACGGAGCGGCCTACCGGAAGCTGGAACAAGCGCAGGGAGTTCGCCATTGACACTGAACTGAACGACGGCGGCGGTCCGCTGATGCAACTACGCCTGGCGTGGCGGCGCAACATCCTGCTGCGCCTGGGCGCCGGCATTTTCCTCGCGGTGGCCTTGTTCACCGGGATTTACACCACCTATGTGATGCAGTCGCTGCGGCATGAGGCCGAGCAGAACCTGCTGGAGCGCGCCGAGCGGCTGGCGGCGGTGCTGTCGCGGGCGCTGGCGCGGCCGCTGTTCGACATGAACGGCACCGCGGTGTCCAGCGTGGTCGACGCTTCCGGCGCCACGCCGGAAGTGCTGACGCTGCGCGTGCTGGACCCCGACGGCAAACTGCTGGCCAGCTATGCCGCCGCGCAGAAGGAGCAGATCGGCGCCATCAGCGTGCACCGCGACATCAGCTACAGCGATGCGCGCCGCAGCTATCCGGTCGGTTCTATCGACCTGTCTTATTCGCGCCAGCAGATGGACGGCGACCTGCAGCGCCAGATCGTCAATACGCTGACCGCCAATCTGCTGCTGGCGCTGGGCATCGTGCTGGCCATCTTCCTGGTCGGCCGCCGCGCCTACCGCCAGTTTGCCGGCATCCGCCACGGCCTGGAAAAGCTGACCCACGGCGAGACCGACTTCAAGCTGTCCGGCGTCGGCCGCATCGACCAGGTGGGACGCATGTCCGACGCGGTGCTGCGCTTCCGCGACACCATGACGCGGCTGCGCGATACCGAGCGGGCGCTGCGCGACCTGAATTACGAGCTGGAGGAACGCATCAGCGCGCGCACGGCGGAACTGAGCCTGAGCATGCAGATGGCGCGCGACAGCCAGGCGATCCTGCAGGCCATCGTCGACACCGCGCTGGACGCGGTGGTGCGCATGGACGCGCGCGGCCGCATCGTCGGCTGGAACCGGCAGGCCGAGACCATCTTCGGCTGGAAGCGCGAGGAAGTGCTGGAGCTGGAACTGGAGACCACCGTGATTCCGCCGCGCTTCCGTTACGACTTCCGCACCGACCTGCAGCGCCTGCTGAAGCACAGCGGCAGCGCCAGCCGCACCGAGGTGTTTGCGCTGCGCCGCGACGGCGAGGAATTCCCGATCGAGCTGGCCATCACCCAGGTCAGCACGGAGGAGGGCAACACCCATGAATTCTGCGCTTTCATCCGCGACATCAGCGTGCGCCGCGAGCGCGAACAGAAGCTGGTCAGCGCCAACGTGATGGCGGAAGCGGCAAATGTCGCCAAGACCGAATTCCTGGCCAATATGAGCCACGAGATCCGCACGCCGATGAGCGCCGTGATCGGCATGTCCTACCTGGCGCTGCGCACCGAACTGACGTCCAAGCAGCATGAATACATCAGCAAGATCCACCGCGCGGCGCTGACGCTGCTGGGCATCATCAACGACATCCTGGACTTTTCCAAGATCGAGGCCGGGCGGCTGGAGCTGGAGGCGATCCCGTTCGCGCTGGAGGACGTGCTGGCCAATGTCAACAGCGTGACGGCGCAGCGCGCGGCCGACAAGCAGTTGCAATACCTGGTGCACGTCGACACCGACGTGCCGCGCTATCTGGTCGGCGACCCGCTGCGCCTTGGGCAGGTGCTGATCAACCTGGTCAACAACGCCGTCAAGTTCACCCAGGAAGGCCGGCTGGAGCTGCGCTGCCAGCTGCGGGCCGAAGCGCCGCCCGGCGGCAAGGCACTGCTGCGCTTCACCGTGCGCGACACCGGCATCGGCATGACGCCGCAGCAAAGGGCCCGCTTGTTCCGCGCTTTCAGTCAGGCCAACGGCTCGACCACGCGCCAGTATGGCGGCACCGGTTTGGGCCTGTCGATCTCGCAGCAACTGGTGCGGCTGATGGGCGGGAATATCGACGTCGAGAGCGAGCTGGATCGCGGCTCCACCTTCCATTTCGATCTGCCGTTTGCGCTGTCGGATGCGGCGGCGCTGGCGGTGCAGGCGGCCGTGTATCACGGCCCGGCGGGCGAGCCGCTGGACGGCGCAGCGCGCCGCAGCGCGCGCGTGCTGCTGGCCGAGGACAGCGCCGACAACCAGGATGTGACGCGCGAGCTGCTGGAGCTGCAGGGGCTGGAGGTCGATGTCGTCGACAACGGCCTGGATGCGGTGAAGCGGCTGATGGAGGCTGGTCCCGGCGTCTACGATCTGGTGCTGATGGATCTGGCCATGCCGGCGATGGACGGCCACGAGGCCACCAGCCTGCTGCGCACCGACAGCCGCTTCAGCGAACTGCCCATCATTGCCGTCACGTCGGATGCGGTGGCCGGCGTGCAGGCGCGCTGCCTGGAGGAGGGCATGCAGGATTACCTGACCAAGCCGCTCGATCCGCAGCGGCTGTTCAACGTCCTGTCGCGCTGGCTGGGAATGGCGATGAAGGTGATCCCGCCGGCGGCGCCGCTTCCGCAGACGGACGATGAGCACGACGCGCGTCAGGCGCTGGACGAACTGGCCGCGCTGCTGTCCGAATACAGCGGCGAGAGCAAGGACTATTTCAGCCGCGTGCGCGGCAGCCTGGCGACGGTGCTGTCGCCGCAGGTGATGGCGCGGCTGGATCATCACATGGAACAATACGAATACGAGGCGGCCGGCAGTCTGCTGGCCGTCGCCATCAGGAGCCTGCATGAATAATATTCACCGTCCCACCGTGCTGATTGTCGATGACACGCCGGACAATCTGACCTTGCTGTCCAATTTGCTCAAGGACAAGTACAACACCAAGGTCGCCAACAACGGCGCGACGGCCTTGCAGATCGTCGCCTCGTCCCGGGTCGATCTGGTCCTGCTGGACATCATGATGCCGGAACTGGACGGCCTGGAAACTTGTCGCCGCATCAAGGCCGATCCAGCCGGCGCGGCGGTGCCGGTGGTGTTCCTGACGGCGAAAAGCCAGCAGGAAGACGAGGCGCAGGGCCGCAGCGCGGGCGCGGTGGATTTCCTGCGCAAGCCGGTAAATCCCGGCGATTTATTTGCCCGGGTGGCAGCACATTTGCGCTAGATTAAGAAAATAACCGGATAAATGATATATACTATTTATATTGTTGAATAAATCGGAGCTTACAATGGCCACCAAGCCAACCACCAAAACCAGTCCCAAGGCCGCAACCAAGGCTGCCGCCGCCCCCGCGGCCAAAACCGTAGCCGCCAAGACCGCGACCCCGAAGGACGCAATCCCCAAGGCTGCAACCACCAAGGCCGCAGCTTCCAAGCCGGTAGCGCCGAAAGCCGCGCCCAAGGCTGCTCCTAAAGCCGCTCCTAAAGCCGCCGCGCCCATGGCCGCGGTGAAAGCGCCGGCCAAGGCCGCGACGCCGAAGGCCGCGCCGAAAGCTACTCCGAAGGCTACTCCGAAGGCCGCCGCCCCGAAAGCCGCCAAGCCGGCCGCCGGCGATGATGCCAAGGCCAAGGTTCAAAAAGAAAAGCTGGTGCGCGACAGCTTCACCATGCCGGAAGCCGAGTACGCGGTACTCGGTCAGGTCAAGAAAGCCGCATTGAAAGCCGGTTTCGAAGTCAAGAAAAGCGAACTGCTGCGCATCGGCGTGGCGCTGATCTCGCAGATCGACATGGCCACGCTGAAGAACGTACTGGCCGGCCTGCCGCAGCTGAAAACCGGCCGTCCGAAGAAGGCCTGACAAAAAAACAACACGTCATGAAAATGACATCGGACTGTCATTTTCCTGAAAAATTCGCTGGTTACGCTTGCTTCGTCTTCCACAGAAAGGATGAAGCATGCAAACCTCGATCATACAAGCGGACGCCCGAGCAACGTCCGGCAAGCTGGTACTCAGTATGGCAAGCACGCCGGAAGAACTGCGCGAAGTGCAGCGCTTGCGTTACAAGGTGTTTATCGAATCGATGGGCCTGAGCGCGCTGGAACGCGCCGACGGCCTCGATAGCGACGAGTTTGACGAGCATTGCGACCACCTGATCGTGCGCGACCGCGACACGCTGATGGTGGTGGGCACCTACCGCCTGCTGAGCGCCGCCCGCGCGCGCAAGCTGGGCCGCCTGTATTCCGAAGGCGAGTTCGATCTGGGCCGCCTGAACAACATCCGCAACCGCATCGTCGAAGCGGGCCGCGCCTGCATCCATCCTGATTATCGTGGCGGCAGCGTGATCATGCTGCTGTGGTCCGGCCTGGCCGACTACATGCGCCGCGAGAACTGCGAATTCCTGATCGGCTGCGCCAGCATCTCGCTGGCCGATGGCGGCCACAATGCCGTCGCGGTCTACCAGCAACTGGTGACCAAGCACATGGCGCCGGTCGAATATCGCGTCACCCCGCACCTGCCGTTCCCGTTCTCGAAACTGGACGCGGCGCAGAAGCCGCAAGTGCCGGCGCTGCTGAAGGGTTACATGCGCTCGGGCGCCTGGATCTGCGGCGAACCGGCCTGGGATCCTGATTTCGAAAGCGCCGACCTGTTCCTGCTGATGCCGCTGTCCAATCTGGACACCCGCTATGCCCGCCACTATGGCGTCGGCGCGGAAGCATCGGCCCAGCCGCTGGTCGCCTGACGCGGTTCGGCCGCCCCGTGTAGAATAAGCCGTTGTGCTTATTCTGCGGGGCTGTCATGAAGTTGGATCTGGAGTCGGACAAAACGGGTTTTGAGGAGCGTCCGGTGCTGCGGCACCGCGGCGCCAGCGCCGCCCGCACCACCGACAGCGTGATCGAGGAAGTGCCGGTCGCCCTGGTCTTCAATGGCATTTCGCATGCCGTCATGATGGTCACGCCGCGTGACCTTCAGCCGTTCGCCATGGGCTTTGCCCTGACCGAAGGGCTGGTATCCAAGGCCGCTGATGTTTTCGATATCGAAGTGCGCGAGCATGCGCGCAGCTTCGAGATCGACGTCACCATCGCCAGCGAAGATTTCGTCCAGCTCAAACAGCAGCGCCGATCGATGGCGGGCCGCAGTGGTTGCGGCGTATGCGGCATCGAAAGCCTGGAACTGCTGGATCTGCAGCCGGAGCGCATCAGCGCGGCTCCGCTGCATGCGGAAGGCGGTCTGCAGCCGGCGATTGCCGTCGCCGCCGCGCAGCTTGGGCAGCACCAGGAACTGATGCGCGCCACCGGCGGCGTGCACGCGGCGGCGTGGTGCGATGCGCAGGGCAATGTGCTGCGCGTGTGCGAAGACGTCGGCCGGCACAATGCGCTCGACAAGCTGATTGGCCATCTGGCGCTGGAGGGTACGGACATGCGGCGCGGCTTTGTGTTCATGTCCAGCCGCGCCAGTTATGAGCTGGTGCGCAAGGCGGCGCGCATGAATATTCCGATGCTGGCCACTATCTCCGCACCCAGCACGCTGGCGATCGACATCGCCGCCGAAGCAGGCATCAAGCTGGTCAGCTTCTGCCGCCAGGACGGCTGCGTCGAATACACTTAGGCCGCGCAAGGCTCCAGCAACACCGGAATCGACTTGGAAGTCGGCGTGCCGGCGATGTCGGCCTTGCTGTGCAGCGGCACCAGGCCGTTCGTCTCGGGGAAGTAGGCGCCCAGGCAGCCGCGCGGGATGTCGTATTCCACCAACAGGAAACGCTCGGCGCGGCGCACCACATCATCATCCCACACGCTGACCAGATCCACATGCTGGCCATTGCGCAGGCCCAGCATCGCCAGGTCGTCGCGGTGGATGAACACCACGCGGCGCAGGCCATACACGCCGCGATAGCGGTCGTCCAGCGCGTAGATGGTGGTGTTGTACTGGTCGTGTGAGCGCATGGTCATCAGCGTCATCAGCCTTTCGCCATGTTGTGCGCGGGCGCGGTGCAATGGCGTATCGGTATCGACCGCATGCGGCGCGAACTGCGCGCGTCCGCTGGGTGTGCGCCATTCGCGTTCGCGCGAAGCCACGCGCAGATGAAAACCGCCCGGATGCGCCACCCGCGCATTGAAGTCGTGGAAATCGTCGAACACCTGCTCGATCATCTCGCGGATGCTGGCGTAATCGGCGGCGCAGGCCAGCCAGTCCACCTTGGCGCTGCCGAGCGTGGCATGCGCCAGCTGCGCCACGATCGCGGTTTCCGACAGCAGGTTGGGCGAGGCGGGCTTGTTCATGCCGTACGAGAGGTGCACCATGCTCATGGAATCCTCCACCGTCACGCCCTGCGCCACGCCATTCTGCAGATCGATCTCGGTGCGGCCCAGCGTCGGCAGGATCAGCGCTTCCTTGCCGATCACCAGATGGCTGCGATTCAGCTTGGTCGACACCTGCACCGTCAGGTCGCAGGCGCGCAACGCCTCGAAGGTGAGGGGCGTGTCGGGCGTGGCCATGGCAAAATTCCCGCCCAGTGCGAAGAACACCTTGATCCGGCCGTCCAGCATGGCCTGGATGCTGTCCACCGTATCGTAGCCGTGCGCGCGCGGCGGCTCGAAGTCGAACACTTTTTTCAGGCGGTCGAGGAAGGCCGGCGTCGGCTTTTCCTCGATGCCCATGGTGCGGTCGCCCTGCACGTTGGAGTGGCCACGCACCGGGCACAGGCCCGCGCCAGGGCGGCCGATCTGGCCGCGCATCATCATCAGATTGGACAGCATCTGGATGGTCTTCACCGCGCCCTTGTGCTGGGTCAGGCCCATGCCCCAGGTGCTGATGATGTTGCTGCCCTTGATGAATATCTCGGTCAGCTGCTCGATCTGCGCGCGCGGCACGCCGGATTCGGTGAGGAGAAGATCCCAGCTTTCGGCGCGCAGGTCCTGTTCGAAAGCCTCGTAGCCGCTGGTGTGGCGGGCGATGAATTCGCGGTCCAGCAGGCTGTCCTGGCCGGCCGCCAGCGCCGCGTCGTCGCGCTCGACCAGGCGCTTGGCGACAGCCTTGATCAGGGCGAAGTCGCCGGCCAGCTTCGGCTGCACGAACAGCGTGCCGATGCTGGTGCTGGCGCCGGTCAGCATCTCCAGCGCATGGGCCGGGCTGGTGAAGCGCTCCAGGCCGCGCTCGCGCAGCGGATTGATGGAGACGATGGTGGCGCCCCGGCGCGCGCAGTCGCGCAACTCGTTCATCATGCGCGGGTGGTTGGTGGCCGGGTTCTGGCCGAAGATCAGCAGCGTGTCGGCCTGCTCGAAGTCGTCCAGCGTCACCGTGCCCTTGCCGGTGCCGACGGTGCCGGGCAGGCCGCGGCTGGTCGGCTCGTGGCACATGTTCGAGCAGTCCGGGAAGTTGTTGGTGCCGAGCATGCGCACGAACAGCTGGAACAGGAACGCCGCCTCGTTGCCGGTGCGGCCGGAGGTGTAGAAGGTGGCCTGGTTGGGATCGGGCAGGGCGCGCAGATGGCGCGCGACCAGCGCGAAGGCGCGGTCCCAGGCGATCGGGATGTATTTGTCGCTGGCGGCGTCGTAGACCATGGGATCGGTCAGGCGGCCGTGCTGTTCCAGTTCGTGGTCCGACTGTCGCAGCAGTTCGGTGACGGTGTGGGCGGCGAAGAACGCCGGCGTCACGCGCTTGCTGGTGGCCTCGGCCGCCACGGCCTTGACGCCGTTTTCGCAGAATTCGAAGGTGGAGGCATGCTCGCGGTCCGGCCAGGCGCAGCCCGGACAGTCGAAGCCATCCGGCTGGTTCTGCTTGAGCAGGGTTTTGTAATTGCCGCCGGCGACCTTTTCGCGCACCAGGTTGATCGCCACCTGTTTCAACGCGTCCCAGCCGGCGGCAGGATGGGTGTAAGGTGCGATGTGGCCTGCGGGCTTTCTACTCATGCTACGATCCGTTTTCAATTGCATTTTAGCTAAATTTAACACAGATGGACGATGAAGTGATGGCCGCCCTGGCCGGCATATTGGTGGCGCTACGGCGCATCGCCGCCGAGCGCCCGGACAAGGCTTGCTCGCTGGCCAAGCTGAGCAAGCAAGTCGGGCGCCCGATGAGCGCGCTGCGGCGGCAACTGACGATGATGGAAGAGGCAGGATTGGTACTCGTCACGCTGGACGATGGCGGCGTCACCGGCACCGTCGAGTTGAGCGATGCCGGTGCGGGGCTGGCGCGCGACTTGAGCGGCTAACCGCGATGCGGTTGCCCTTCGTGCTTGTCGTTCTGGCGCTTGTTGTCCTGGTGCTTTTCCGCATGCGGTTTGGGCGGCGAGGGCGGCGCCGGCGGTGCGGCATGCGGGCGTTCGGTATGCATCGCCACCATATTCTGCGCCGGCGCATGCGGTTGCGGCCGATCTGGCGCCTTGTTTTCGTGGGCGATCGGCGACGCATGCTGCGGTTGTGCCTGTGCTTGCCGAGGCGGCGGCATGTGCGCCGGCGCGTCACCGTGCTGCGGCGGCGGTGTTTGGGCGTGCGCGCGCTCCTGAGCCTGCGCCTGGGCCTGCGCCGGCGCCTGGCCCCGCGCACCGGCCTGAATCCGGACCTGCGCCGGAGCCGCATGTTCGCGCGCAGTTTTGTGCGCGCGCATGGCATCGGCACGGGAATCGCCCGGCACTGGCTGATCGTGTGCCACGCGCGGTTGCGGACGCTGATCATGTTGAACGACTGACCAAGTTGGCGCGCCGTGCCGCGCAACCGCGCCAGGCGTGGCCTGCGGCATGGGCGCTGGCCGCGCACCAGGCGCAACCGCTGCAGGCATGGCCGGCGGAACGGGCGCCGGTCGCGTACCGGGAACCGTGTCGTGGGCGCCGAAGTGCGGCATGGTCATCGGCGCATTCGGCCGGGGCATTGTCGGCGCGGCGGCCAGCGGTGGACGGCCCTGCGTACTATTGTGCGCAAGGTTCGGCGTGGCGATATTTCCGCCCGCAGGCGGCCTCGGCGGCGGGTTATTGATACGGTAGTTGTTGTTGGTGACGTTGATGTTGTTGACGCGGTTGACGACAGTAACCGACCTCGACACGTACGTGGTGTTGTCGTGCACCACCGCCGGACGGTGCCAGCCGCCATGATCGGGACGCGGCCCGCCCCAGTTCACGCCCCATGAATGCCAGCCGTTATCGTGGTGGTGGCTCACCGCCGCGCCGACCAGGACGCCGAGGCCAAAAGAAATCACGCCGGTGGCCGCCAGCTCATTGCCGGTATAGGCCGGCCGCGGCGCCACCCAGCCCGGATAAACCGGCACCGGACTGCCGTACACCACCGCCGGGTTGTATTCCGGGACGTACACCACGTCCGGCTCGGCCGGCTCGATGACGATGGTCTGCGCCGGCGGCGGGATCACTTCCGGCCCGGTGTACACCAGCGGTTCGGCTGAGGGCGGTGGGCCGTAGTCGGGCGGCGCCGCCGGGACGACCGTGGTCGATACCCGCAAATGCGGCGAGCTTTTCAGCGTACCGGCCTGCCGGGCGCGCGCGCGCATTGCCTGAATGGCGTTCATCACGTCGGTCGGGTCGTTGACGTAGGCATCGCCCAGCGCGCTGGTCCATTGCGGATTGCCGGCCATCTGGTTCAGCACGGCGGGGAAGCTGGTCAGCGATTTGACGCTGACGTCCCACGGCTGGCTGGCCTCGGCCGTCTGCAGCGCATCGCCTTTCAGTGACGGATTTTGCGCCAGCCACTGATTGGCGGCCGTGATCTGTTCCGGATAGGTGGCGCCGGCCAGCACCTGGCCAACCAGCTTGTCGGGAAACAGCGCGATCGGCGCGACCATTTGCGACAGTTGTTCCGCCGTCGGCGGGACGTAGGGTGCTGGCTGCGGCGCGGCCGTTGCGGCGGCGCTGTTCTGTGGCGGCGCTTCGGCGGGCTTGTTGCATCCCGCCAGTGCCAGCATGCTCAACAACAGTGTCGAGCCCACCGCCGTCTTCAGATCACGTGGTCGGATGTCCATGGCAGTCATTCCTTCATGGTTAAAAGCATGCGCCTACCTTAGCGATGGTGCGCCGATAAAGCTGTTACCTGTTGTAACGTGCGTGCGCCAATGCACATAAAAAAATGCTTGCAAAGCCTGCGGCTGCGGTTTAAAGTAATTGTACCGTTTGGTACAACTAACTCGAAAGGTGCTTGCCATGTCCCGTCCGCCGCTGCCTCCATTTACCCAAGAAACCGCCGCCCAGAAGGTCCGCATGGCCGAAGACGGCTGGAACACGCGCAACCCGGAAAAGGTGGCGCTGGCCTATACCGAAGATTGCGCCTGGCGCAACCGCGGCGAATTCGTCACCGGCCGTGAAGAAATCATCGGCCTGCTCAAGCGCAAGTGGACGCGCGAGCTCGAATACCGTCTGATCAAGGAATTGTGGGCGCACGAGGGCAATCGCATTGCCGTCCGCTTCGCCTACGAATACCATGACGACTCCGGCCAGTGGTACCGCGCCTACGGCAATGAAAACTGGGAGTTCGCCGAAGACGGCCTGATGCGGCGCCGGCTGGCCAGCATCAACGAACACCCGATCGCCGCCGCCGAGCGCAAATTCCACTGGGATATCAACGCACCGCGCCCAGCCGATCATCCCGGTTTGAGCGACTTTGGATTTTGAGATGCCACGTGTAATGGGAGAGCGCAGCGACGCCGTGCCGCTGCTGGCCGAAGTGTTCCGCACCTACGGGTTTGAAGGCGCCAGCCTGGCCCGTATCACGGAGGGTACCGGCCTTGGCAAGGGCAGCATCTATAACTTCTTCCCCGGCGGGAAAGAGGAAATGGCCGACGCCGTGCTCGCCGAAATCGACGCCTGGTTCCGCGGCCAGGTGTTCCAGCCGCTGCGCCAGGCGGCCGATCCGCGCCAGGGGGTGGACGACATGTTTACCGCCGTCGGCCGCTATTTCCTGTCCGGCCGCAAGGTCTGCCTGGTCGGCGTGTTCGCGCTGGGCCAGGAGCGCGACCGTTTCGCCGCCCGGGTGCAGGGCTATTTCGCCGAGTGGGTGCAGGCGCTCGCGGCCGCGCTCGAACGGGGCGGCCGCGCGCCTGCCGTCGCACTGGACCTGGCTGAGGACGCGGTGGCCGCCATCCAGGGCGCGCTGGTGCTGGCGCGCGCCGCCGATGAGCCGGAACTGTTCATGCGCGCGCTGCAACGCTGGCGTCTGCGCCTGAATTGAACTCACGGGCACGTTGCTGGTCAAACACGTTTTCAGCCAGCCAACCTGCCATGACTACTCCACTACTCCCCAGCGTGATGGCGTCCTGCCTCACGTCCGAGCAGTTGCTGCGCCACTTGTACCTGAACCTGCGCGACTACGCCATCCTCACCGTCGATCCGCAGGGGCTGATCACCAGCTGGAACCTGGGCGCCGAACTGATCTTCGGTTATGCGCCGGACGACATCATCGGTCAGCACGTGGCCTGCCTGTTCACGCGCGAAGACCGCGACCAGGGCGTGCCCTGGCAGGAGTTGCGCTCTGCGCGCGAGTGGCACCGCGCCGCCGATTACCGCTGGCACGTGCGGCGCGGCGGCGCTTTGTTCTGGGCCGATGGCGTCACCACCGTGATGCCCGACGCGGACGGCGGGGGCGAGCCGGCAGGCTACCTGAAAATACTGCGCGACGTCACCACCTCCAAGCGGGCGCAGGACGAGATCCGCCGGCTGGCCACCATCGACGTGCTGACCGGCCTGGCTAACCGCGCGGCCTTCGACGCGCGCCGAGCCGAGCTGATTTCGTTTGCCGAGCGCGGCAATCAGCTGCTGTTGCTGCTGCTGATCGACCTGGACCGCTTCAAGCAGGTCAACGATGAACTGGGCCACCAGGCCGGCGACCTGCTGTTGCAGCTGGTGGCGCAGCGCATGCGCTCGGTGTGCCGCGAGAGCGATTTCGTGGCCCGTCTGGGCGGCGACGAGTTCGCGCTGATGCATCTGCACGCGCCGTCGCCCGCCAGTGGCGGCGTGCTGGCCGAAAAGCTGCTGGCGGAACTGGCGCGGCCATTCCAGATCGCCGACCACGCGGTGCAGATCAGCGCGAGTATCGGCATCGCTGTCTGCCCGCTCGACGCGAACCTGCCGGAGTCGCTGCTCAGGAAGGCCGACCTGGCGCTGTACCACGCCAAGCAGAGCGGCCGCAACTGCTACCACTTCTACACGGCGGAGCTGGACCGCATCGCCCACCGCAAGAACGCCGACCACACCGAGATGCGCCAGCTGATGCACGGCCACCGCTGCGCGCTGGCCTATCAGCCCATCGTCGACGCCAACAGCAACACCATCGCCATGGAAGCCCTGCTGCGCCTGCCCGGTCATCTCGGCCAGCAGCCGGTCGAGTATGCGGTGGGCCTGGCGGCCGAAATGGGGCTGTTGCCGCAACTGGGCTGCTGGGTGACGCGCCAGGCTTTTGCCCAGCTGCGGCAATGGATGGACCAGGGTGTGCACGACCTGCGCGTCTGCGTCAATACCTGCGCCAAGGAATTGCTGGACGACAGCTACCTGGACCAGCTGGACAGCGCGCTGGCCGAATACGGTCTGCGCGCCGGCGATATCGAAATCGAGCTGACCGAGCGCGATGCGATCGCGCTGGAACAGAACGGCAGCAAGATCGTCGACCAGCTGCACGCGCGCGGTTTCCGCCTGTCGCTGGACGATTTCGGCACCGGGTATTCCTCGCTCAGCTATCTGCGCACGCTGCCGGTCACCACCATCAAGCTTGATAAAAGCTTTTTGCGCGATGTGCCGGACAATGCCGACGCCAACGCCGTGGTGCGCACAGTGATCCTGCTGGCCAGCGAGCTGCGGCTGAGCGTGATCGCGGAAGGGGTGGAAAGCACGGCGCAGGCCGATTTCCTCAGCGACGCCGGCTGCGGCGTGTTCCAGGGTTTTCTGTACGCGCGCCCGCTGAGCGCCGCCGACGCCACCGCCTGGCTGCAGCAGCGCGCGGTTTAGACCAGCGACAGGTCGCGGCCGCGGGTGCCGAAGATGGTGTCGATCTGGCCGGCGTTCAGGCCGTACATGCGCGCCAGCAGGCCGCCGAACATGGCGCGGTATTCGTTCAGCACCGGGTAGTCGCGGTTCTGGAACAGCGTCGGCTGCTCCAGCCGCACCTGCTCGCCGTGCACCTTGCCGCCGTTGATGCCGCCGCCCAGCACCCAGTACACGCTGCCGTGGCCATGGTCGGTGCCGCGGTTGCCGTTCTCGCGGAAGGTGCGGCCGAATTCGCTGACCACCACCACCACGGTGTCCTTCCAGTCCGGCCCCATCTCCTGGGCGAAGCCGGCCAGACCGCGGCCCAGTTCCTCCAGCCGGTTGGCCAGGTAGCCGGTGGCGTTGCCCTGGCCGACGTGGGTGTCCCAGCCGCCGACGTCGACGAAGCCGATGTTGTAACGCTCGCGCATCACCTTGGCGATGCGGCGCGCTTCCAGCTCGAAGCCCTTGGCGGTGATGGCGTTGCGGTTGGCCGCCTCCATCTCGCCGACCATTTCCTTCATCACGTCCTCGCGCACGGTGAAGCCTTCGCGCACCGGCTGCGCCAGCGCCGTGCCTTCGTACATGGCGGCGATCATTTTGGCCTGGCGCGCATCGACCGCCGGCTTGGCGACGCTGCGCAGCGCCGTGTTGGGCACTTGCAGATCGCCCTGCATGATCAGCGGCAGCTGGTCGGTGAAGGAGATGGCGCTGGCGCGGTCGGCGTTCAGCGTGCTGGCCAGGCGGTTGAGGAAGCCGGAGCGGAAGTCGCGGCGGCGGTCCAGCGCCTGTCCCAGTTCGATGCTGTCCTGGGTCTCGAAGTGGCTGCGCGACAGGTCCTCCGTGCCGGCGAACGGCACGAACGCGGCCTGGCCCTGCTGGAACAGCGGATAGATGGTGTCGCGCAGGGCAGGGTGCAGACCCCAGTCGCCGTTGATGGGCAGCGCCGATTTCAGGTCGTCGCTGGGCCTGGCGATGGCGATGTTGGGCCGCACCTGGTAGTAATACTGGCTGGAGATCGGCACCAGCAGGCTGGTGGCGTCGTAGCCGCCACGCATGAAGACGAACAGCAGGCGCGTCCTGCTGGCCGGCGCCGCCCACAGATTGCCGGCGGCGGCGACGGGCAGCGCGGCCATGGATTTGAGCAGGGTACGACGGTCCATGATGGTCTCCTTAGCGATGCATGAATTCGGGCGACGACAGGAACAGCGCATTCCATTCCTGCGGCGAGGTCGCCTGCTCGAGCGCGCTGGCGGTGGCCGGCGCCAGCGCCTTTTGCAGCGACTGGAAATAGAGCGCGTTGGCCAGCTGCGGGAAGGCCGGGCGTTCCTGCGGCATCGCGCCTTCGCTTTTGAACAGGCCGGCGGCGCCATTGCCGATCGCCTTGGCGATCTCGAAACGGGTGGTCATCTGGCCCGGGCTGGCCCAGGCCGACTGCGTCAGCGGGTAGCCGTCCGGCGTCTGGCGGCCGTACAGCGGCTCGGCCATGCGGTTCAGCCAGTTGATCATGGGGCCGGCGTTGAGGATCACCTTGTCGTCATAGGTCAGGCGCACGGCCGACACCACGTAGTGCACCGGGTCCTTGAACTTCTGTCCCAGCGATTGCGTGAATTCGGCGGAGGTGAACAGTACGCGCAGCACGGCGGCGATGTCGCCGTCGCTGGACTGGAACGTGGCGGCCATGCGCTCGACCAGCGCCGGCGGCGGTTCGTCGGCCACGAAATACATCGCCAGCTTGCGGCTGACGTAACGCGCGGTGGCCGGATGGCGCGCCAGGCGGTCCAGCGCCTCATTCACTTCGGCCAGGCCGCGGCCCTTGACGGTCTGGCCGAGGAAGACCTTGTCGCCGTAGTCGTGGCGGCCGGGATTGAATTCGAACAGGCCGTTACGCACGTACTGGTCGGCCTTGTCCTTGCGCACATTGGGCATCTTGTCGCCGAGGTTGACGCCGACGCCGGTCAGGATGCGCGCCAGCTGCTGCACATCGTTCTGGGTGTAGCCGCTGTCCACGCCCATGGTGTGCAGCTCCATGATCTCGCGGGCATAGTTCTCGTTGATGCGGTTGGCGGCGTTCTGCTCGTTGTCCAGATAGCGGATCATGGCCGGGTGGTGCAGGGTGGCGGCCAGCAGATCGCGGAACTTGCCCAGCGCGTGCGGGCGGATCGCCTTGTCCTCGTAATCGCCGACCAGCACGCGCAGATTGGCCTTGCCCTGGTGGACGTTGAAGTGGTTCATCCAGAACCAGGTCATCTGCTCCTGCAGCTGGTTGGGCGAGTACAGGTCGCGCAGCAGCGAACGGGTGGCCGCTTCCCTGGCCAGGCGGTTCAGTTCCTGCTGGTAGGCGCGTTGCGCGGCCTTCTTGGCTTCGTCGTCGACCATGGCCTTGTCGTAGTCGCGGCGCTGGTCCTCCAGCTCGCGCACCAGCTGCGGCACCGGTTTCTGCGAGATGGTCATGGCGTCGATCTGCGCCTGTGCTTCCGGCGGCAGCACGGCGGCGCCGGGATGCAGTTGGCGTTCCAGCCAGCGCCCATAGCCCACCTGTTCGACCTGGTGGTAGGTGCTGGTGCTGACGCCCCAGCTGACGCGGTTGACGGCGGCGCTCAGCGCCACCGGATCGGCGGGCGCGGACGGCGCCGTGGCGGTCGGCGCGGCGGCGCAGCCGGCCAGCAATATCAGGCTGGCGCACAGGGCCAGAGGGCGGAAAGACGGCATGGAGTGGCTTTCTTCGGCTCGGTTCAAACAGCAGAGTATCCCAAATTCGGCGACATGCAATATGCACTATGTGTATGGTGCAACGAAATGTTACAAGACGCCAGCTTGCTTAATCGGCAAGCTGGCCATACGATGGCGGAATCACCTTTTTGCTACAGGATCGCCATGCGCTTGCACCTTGCCATCTTCTTCCTGCTGCTGGCGGCGGCCGCGGCGCCGGCGCCGGCGGCCGTGACCCTGCACGTCAGCGCGGCGCAGCATTACGAAGCCCCCGGCCCGGACGCCAATGCGCCAGCCGACCGCACGGTGGAGATGGATGTGACCCTGGGCGACACCTACATCCAGATCGATTCGGATCATGGCCGCATGATTTACGATTTCCAGTCGCGGCGCCGCTACGCGGTCGATCCGGCGGCGAAGATCTACGTGGAATATTCGCTATACGATTTAGTCGGTTTCCGCGTGATGGAAATGAAGAACCGCGAAACGCTGCAGCAGGCGCTGGCCGCCGCCAAGGTCAGCGACAGGCCGATGGTGACGGCCGACCTGGAAAACCAGCTATCCATCTTCAAGGACGGTCCCAGCCAGGTCGAGGAAAAAACCGCGGGCGGGATGCACGAGTTCTCCATCGGCGGCGCGCGGCTGGCCAGCTGGAGCGAGGGCGGCACCAAGGTATCGGCCGCCGACGCCGCACGCTTCGCCCAGTTCCTGCGTTATGCCGAAGCCGGTCACCCGCAACTGCTGGAAAGGCTGGCCCAGGGCGGCATGATCCCGGAGCGGCTGGCGCTGTACCTGAACGGCCTGGGACCGGTCGGCACCGTCACGCTGCGCTTTTCGGCGGTGCTGCCGGCTCAGTCGCCGGCGTACGATCTGAAGCCGTACCGGCGCGAAGCGGCCAGCGGCGGCATCGACGGCCTGCTGGACCGCATCGCCGCCATGACGCCGGAACAGCTGGCGGCGTTCCGCGCCCAGCATCCCTGCGAGACCAGCGACAGCGGCGACGATTTCAGTGCCGCCCGGGTGGTGGAGACCATGCTGGGCCGGCTCGAATGCGCGCTGTCCACCGGTACGCCGCTATCGCTGACGCCGGAGCAGAAGGAGGCGGTGGGCGCGTCGGCGCCACTGGGCCTGCTGTTCGCGTCGCTGAATCCGTCCAAGCAGGATGAATACGCCAACTCGATCAAGACCTTGCAGGCGCTGCGCGAACAGGCGCCGCGCAAGGCTTATGTGCTGAAGGTGTTCGAGGCCAACAACCGCGCGCGCATGGGCCAGGTCAAGGAGGCGCAGCAACTGTTCGTCGAAGCGCTGGAAGCCAACCCGGCGCTGGCCGGCGCCTATAAGGATCTGGGCGATGTGCTGCTGATGCAGTACGACAGTCCGCGCGCGTGGCGCTGCTGGGATGCCGGCCGGCGGCTGGCGCCCAGCCTGTCCAACTTCGAGCCGGTGAACAAGTTCGAGCGCGACCTGGCGGCGCAGCACCCGCGCTATTTCTGAGAAACGAGACCATCATGCCCACCACCGATCCACGCGTCGACGCCTATATCGCCAAGTCCGCCGACTTTGCCCGGCCCATCCTCGAACATCTGCGCGCGGTGGTGCACGCGGCCTGTCCCGAGGTGGAAGAGACGATGAAATGGAGTTTCCCGCATTTCATGTACAAGGGCATGATGTGCAGCATGGCGTCCTTCAAGGCGCATTGCGCCTTCAACTTCTGGAAGGCCGAGCTGCTGATGGAGCGCGAGCAGATCAACCGCGAAGCAATGGGCCACTTCGGCCGCATCGCCAGCGTCAGGGATCTGCCGGCGAAAAAGCTGCTGACCGCCTACGTCAAGCAGGCGATGAAACTCAATGATGAAGGCGTGAGCGCGCCGGCGCGCGCGAAAGCGGCGACGCCGCGGCCGCTGGAGATACCGGATGATCTGAATGCCGCCCTGGATCAGGTGCCGGCGGCGCGCCGGCACTTCGACACCTTCAGCCCCAGCAAGCAGCGCGATTACGCTGACTGGCTGAATGAAGCAAAAACCGACGCCACACGGATGCGCAGGCGCGAGCAAGCCGTCGAATGGATCGCGGAGGGTAAATCGAGGAATTGGAAATACGAGAAATGCTGACTGCTACAACCGCTACAAGGGCGTTCAGCGGGGTTTGGGCTGTACGCTAAGGCGTTTCGGTCAATGGGCGCCGGATACCGCATGCCGGCGCCAGGCACTGCTTGAACATTGTGGTTCAATGCATGGATGCGGTCGACAGATCTTTCAGCTCGCGGATGCTGATATCTGATTTTTCGTGCATACGCAGCAGGATCGTCGCACCGACAGCCAGCTTGCGATGGCGGATCTTGCTGATGATCGGTGGCTGAACCTCCAGCACCCGGCACAACTCTGCATCGTTCTTCAAGTTCATCTTTTCGATCAAAGTGTCCAGAAGCTTGTTCGGGACGAAACTGGATGGCTCCAGTGCCCGGGCACGGTTCATCGCTTCGATCAGTTCCAGCTTTTTCTGACGTACGCTCATGGCTTGCTCCTCCTTTGCTCTAAACGTTAAAAAAGTACGTTTCCCGGCAAGGCTAGCGTCACACATCCTTTCATGTCTGAATGTGGTACGCGACTCAACATTCTTGATAACCATGCAAGTTAATTTCAATAATACTACGACCACAGAAAAAGTGCAGGGTTTGACAAATAAATTATGTTAGTTATTGCGCAAACGGGTTGACGATTGTTGTTTCTTGTAACCCATTTTTCGACAAGTTGAGGATTTTGTCGGTTTTTTTTGCGGCCGCCAGGGAATGCGTCACCATGATGGCACAGGCGCCGGTGGCTTTAATCTCTCTTTGGAGCAGGGTCAGGATCGCCTCTGCGGTATCCGGGTCAAGATTACCGGTAGGTTCATCCGCCAGGACCAGGGCCGGGCGGTGCACCAGTGCGCGGGCGATGGCCACACGCTGGAGTTGTCCGCCGGAAAGTTGGTGGGGGAAATCGTTTTCGCGTCCGCCCAGCCCGACGGCGTCCAGCATTTCCGTCGCGCGCGCGCTTGGCAAGCCATTCAGTAACAATGGCAGACCGATATTTTGTAACAATGTTAAATGCGGCAGCACGTGGAAGGCCTGGAAAATGAAGCCCATGCGCGCGCGCCGCAGCCGGGTGGCGCCATCGTCATCGAGGCCGGACATGGCGATGCCGTCGACGATGATCGGCGCTTCGCCCGGGCCGGCGTCCGGTGTGTCGAGCCCGGCGACCAGGTTCAGCAGCGTCGATTTGCCGACGCCGGAATCGCCCATGATGGAGACGAATTCGCCGGCCTTGAACTGCCAGGACAGCCGGTCCAGCACCGGCCGGCCGTTGTAGGATTTGGAGAGATGGCGCAGTTCGAGCATGGTGGTCAGCGGGTGAGCAGACGGCGCAAGGCGAAACTGACGCCATCGACCAGCGCCACCAGCAGCAGCATGGCGATGATGACGGTGGCGGCCAACGGCATCTGGAACAGGGACAGGTGGTATTTGAGCATCTGACCCAATCCGCCGGCGCCCACTACGCCGAGGATGGCGGCGGCGCGGATGTTGTTCTCCCAGCGGTACAAGGTGTACGACAGCATCTGCGGCAGCGTTTGCGGCAGCGTGGCGTAGAAGAAGGCGGCGCTGGCGCTGGCGCCGTTGGCGCGCAGGCTGTGTTCGGGATGAGGCGCGGCGTTTTCCAGCGAATCGCCGAACAGGCGGCCCAGCACCCCGGCCGTATGCGCGGCCAGCGCCAGTGTGCCGCCCATCGGCCCGAGGCCGGCGGCGATCAGCATGATCGAGGCCCACACCAGTTCCGGCACCGAACGCAGCACGTTGAGCACGGCGCGCATGGCGGCGCGCGGCGCGGCGCCGAAGCGGCCCGCCGCCGGCAGCGAGAACGCCAGGCCGAAGATCGCCGCCAGCAGCGTGCCCAGGCCGGACATGGCCAGGGTTTCCAGCGCGGCCCAGAAGGTTTTGGTGAGGAAGCCGGACGAGGTCTCCGGCGGCGCAAAGCCGGCCAGCAGTTCGATGCTGCTGCGGATGGCGTCGACGGTGAAAAACTCGCGCCACTTCAGCGGCAGGGTGGCGAAGCTGGCGATCACCAGCAACAGCAGGCCGGCCATCATCAGCAGCATGGTCCAGTCGCGGCGCGGCGGTTTCGGCATGTGCGGATTCATCCCAGACGCCTCCGCACGATTTTCGAGAACTGGTCGGCCAGCACCACCAGCGCGATGAACACCAGCAGCATCGATGCCACTTCGGCGCCGTTCATGGCTTTCAGCGATTCGTCCATGCGCTGACCGAGGCCGCCGGCGCCGACGAAGCCCATCACCACCGAGCCGCGCACCGCGCATTCCCAGCGGTAGACGGTGTAGGACATCAGTTCCGAAGCGGCTTCCGGCAGCGCGCCGTAGAGCAGGGCGCCGAGCCGCCCGCTGCCGTTGGCCAGCAGCGCGTCGCTGGCGTGGGCGTCGGACGATTCGAGGATCTCAGCGTAGACCTTGCTCAGCATGCCGCAGTAGGTCAGGCCGATGGCCAGCACGCCGGCGGTCGGCCCCAGGCCGATGATGCGCACGAACAGCAGCGCCCACACCAGTTCCGGCACCGAGCGCAGCACCACCAGCAGCCAGCGCACCGCCTGGCGCACGGCGTGGGCCAGCGGGCGCATGCGGCCGGTGCCCAGCGCGGACACCGACAGTTGTTCGTTGATGATCAGCGTCGCCGGGATCGCGCCCAGCAGCGCGAGCGTCAGGCCGGCGGTGGCGATGGCAACGGTGTTCCAGGTTTCGCGCAGCAGCATGTCGAGGAATTCCGCGCTGTGGGCCGGCGCCATGAAATCGGCCAGGAAGCGGCCGGTGGCGCCCAGGCTTTGTTCGTCCAGCAGTATCCAGGGCTTGAATTCGCTGATCACCAGCGTCGGCCACAGGACGACGAAGGCGGCGACAATCGCGATGAGGCGGCCGCGCAGCGCCGGGTCGCGGCGCGCGCTGTCGAAGGTCAGCGCGGCCATTACAGACAGGCGCCCACGCCGAGTTTGACCGCCATCGCTTCGTGGTCGTCGTGCGGCTTGCTGGCGGCCGGCTGCTCGCCCTGATACAGCGCGGCGATCATCTGCGGCGTGACCTGCTCGCGCGGCAGGTCGAACACGATGCGGCCATGGCGCAGGGCGACGATGCGCGGGAAGTGGCTCAGCGCCAGATCCACCTGGTGCAGGCTGCAGATCAGGGTGGCCTTGCGCGCCCGCGCTTCCTCGCGCAGCGTGGTCAGGGTCAGTTCCGACAGGGCGGGATCGAGCGCCGACAGCGGCTCGTCCACCAGCAGCGCCCTGGCCGGCGACAGCAGCAGGCGCGCCAGGCCGCAGCGCTGACGTTCGCCTCCGGACAGGCGGTCGACGCGCGCATACAGTTTGTCGCCGAGATTGAAGCGCGACAGCGCCTGCCACGCGGCCTGCGGATCGGCGGGCTTGAACAGCGAGACCAGCGCGCGCCACAAGCTCCATTGCGGCAGGCGCGCGGCCAGCACCGCCGTCACCACGCGCTGGCGCGGCGGCAGCGGCGGCG
>NZ_SPVG01000129.1 GCF_004614165.1 Duganella callida
GACACATTCGGACATTGCATCGCGCGCGATGCAATGTCCGAATGTCGGCTCTGACCCCGAATTGTCATGATTATTCTGGAAAACTACCGTCAACGTAAAACCAGCGCGGGTCTCCTCCTGCCGCCGGTTCGCGTACAAAATTGCTGACTTCGTGCAGACGCTGCGCCCGGCCATTGATCTTGAAGCGGGCGACAAATTCCACCACGTCCCGGTCGGGATCGGCGTCATCTGCTTTACGTTGACGTAAACGTAAAGCGGATTTTACCTCAAGTCCCAGCCATTGCAGCTTTTCGTCGTCACTCATGATGGGCTCGGTGGGACGGGTGCTGGCGTGCCAGGTGGCCAGCAGGTAGGGCTCGTTATGCTGGACGTAGGCGGTATAGCGCGAGCGCATCAGCGCTTCCGCGCTCGGCGGGATGGCCGTGCCGTCGATATACGGTCCGCAGCAGGTGGCCAGCGAGGGGCCGCCGCAGGGGCAGCCAGCGGGCGCGGTGGACTTCTTGGACATGGTGGAAACAGTCTGGGCTGGTGATGCAAACCCCGCATTATCCGCCAAATATGCGCGCTCCGCCGGGTCTCGCGTTATGCTACATGTATAAATCTTGTAATTTCACATCCCGTGCGGCGCACACGTTTACCCCATCGCTATTACACTACGGGATGTGAGGAGAAATGAATGAGCCAGACCAGTTTTGAATTCAAGGCGGATGCCAACGACAGTTCGCCGTTGTACATGCAAATTGCACGCAAGTTGAGCGACGATGTGCTCAATGGCCGCTATCAGGTGGACCAGGCGCTGCCGTCGGAACGGACCTTGTCGGAACTGTTAAACGTTTCGCGCGTGACCGCGCGCAAGGCTATCGACCAGCTGGTGGACCAGGGACTGGTGGTGCGCCGTCGCGGTTCCGGCAACTATATCGCGCCGCGCATCGAGCAGCCGCTGTCCAACCTCACCAGTTTTTCCGAGCAATTGCAGCAGCGTGGCCACATCCCCGGTTCGCGCTGGCTCAAGCGGGCGATCGTGACGCCGACGCCGGAGGAGCAACTGAGCCTGGGCCTGTCGCCGTATTCCAAGGTGGCGCGGCTGGAACGTCTGCGTCTGGCCGACGACGTGGTGATGGCGTATGAAGTGTCGGTGCTGCCGCAGACGGTGCTGAACGACCCGAACGCCGTCGGCAATTCGCTGTACCAGTATTTGGAAAGCATCAACAAGGCGCCGGCGCGCGCCTTGCAGCACATCCGCGCGATGAACGCGTCGGCCGAGCTGGCCAAGCAGCTGGGCGTGCCGGAAGGTCAGGCCGTGCTGTACATCACCCGCGTGGCGTACCTGGAATCGGGCGAAGCCATGGAGCTGACCCATTCATATTGCCACAGCGATCACTACGACTTCGTGGCGGAGATGCGCCGCGCAACATAACCCGTCTATGCTCAAGACCGAGACGCCGAGTACGCAGCACGCACAGCTGGACCTCTACCCGGTGGAGGCCTTGGTCGATGCATTGGTAGAGGACCAGGCGCAGGCAGTGGCCGCCGTGAAGGCGGCTTCGGCCAGCATCTGCGCCGCGGTGGAGGCGATGGCGCCGCGCATCGCCGCCGGCGGGCGCTTGATCTACGCCGGCGCCGGCACCTCGGGACGGCTGGGCGTGCTGGACAGCGTGGAACTGTACCCGACCTTCTCCTGGCCGCGCGAGCGCGCCAAAGCCCTGCTGGCCGGCGGCCTGGGCGCGATGTTCGAGGCGGTCGAAGGCGCCGAAGACGACCTCAACAAAGGCGCCGCCGACCTGCGCCTGCTGTATCCCACCTACAACGACGTGCTGCTGCTGGTGGCGGCCTCCGGCACCACGCCCTATGTGCTGGGCGCGATGCAGGCGGCGCGCACGGTGGGCGCCTTCACGGTAGGCATCGCCAACAATGCGCGGACACCGTTGCTGACTGGCGCCGATGTCGGCATCCTGCTCGACACCGGGGCGGAAGTGATTTCCGGCAGCACGCGGCTAAAGGCCGGCACGGCGCAGAAAATCGTGCTGAATACCCTGTCGAGTGCACTGATGGTCAGGCTGCACAAGGTCTACGGCAATCTGATGGTCGACCTCCAGGCCACCAACGCCAAGCTGGTCGAGCGCGCCGTGCGGCTGACCGTGCACGCCACCGGCGCCGACGCCGCCGCCGCGCGCGCGGCGCTGGAACAATGCCAGTACCAGGTCAAGCTGGCCATGCTCATGCTGCTGAAAAAACAGACAGCCGCAGAGGCGCAAGCCCAGCTCGATGCAACCCACGGCAATGTGCGCGCGGCGCTGACGAAGAAGGAATCGTAAATCCGGGGTCAGTTCTGCCAATCGCACACGAGCTGCGCCGTAAGACACTGTTACAGTTCAGCTTGTGTGCGATTGGCAGAACTGACCCCGGAGTGTTTTTATGCAACGACGTAGTGCCTGGGCCTGGGTGCCCAGTGTTTCTTTCAGCCAGGGTGTGCCGTATGTCGCGGCGATGATGTTGTCGACCGTGATGTACAAGAATCTCGGGATTTCGAATGCCGATCTGGCGTTTTATACGGCGTGGCTGTACCTGCCCTGGGTGGTGAAGCCGTTGTGGTCGCCTGTGCTGGAGTTGTTCGGCACCAAGCGGCGCTGGACGGTGCTGATGCAGCTGGCCGGCGCCGCCGGTCTGGCATCCGTGGCGCTGACGTTGCACCTGCCCGATTTCTTCCGCTGGACCTTGGTCATCTTCTGGCTGTTGGCGTTTGCTTCGGCCACCCACGATATCGCTTCCGATGGTTTTTATATGCTCGGCCTGCCCACCCAGCGTCAGCAGGCGGCGTTTGTCGGCGTGCGCAGCGCGTTTTACAAGCTGGCGATGATAGGCGGGCAGGGTGGTATCGTTTATGTCGCCGGGGCGTTGATCCTGTCTACCGGCGATCCGGCGCATGCCTGGTCCATCGTCTTCGGCCTGCTGGCGCTGCTGTTTCTGGGCTTGTGCGGCTGGCATCAGTGGATGCTGCCGCGGCCCGATGCGGATCATCGGCATACGGCCGGCGGCGCGCTGTGGCGCGATTTCGTGCAGACCTTCCGCAGCTTTTTCCAGAAGCCGGGCATCGTCGCCACGCTGGGATTTCTGCTGCTGTACCGCCTCGGCGAGGCGCAGCTGTTGAAGATGGCCGCGCCGTTTCTGCTCGATCCGCGCGACCGGGGCGGCCTCGGGCTCACTACCTCGGAGTTTGGCCTGGTGTACGGCACCATCGGCGTCTGCGCGCTGGTGCTGGGCGGACTGGCCGGCGGGGTGGTGGTGTCGCGTTTCGGCCTCAAGCGGGCGATCTGGCCGATGGTGTTCATCATGCACGTGCCGGACCTGGTGTTCGTGTATCTGGCCACGGCGCTGCCCAGCCATCTGACCGTGATCGCGGCCTGCCTGGCGATCGAGCAGTTCGGCTATGGCTTCGGCTTTGCCGCGTTCCTGCTGTACATGGTGCTGGTCGCCGACGGCGAGCACAAGACCGCCCACTATGCGATGTGCACCGGCTTCATGGCCCTCGGCATGATGTTGCCGGGGATGGTCAGCGGCTGGATACAGCAGCAGCTCGGTTATCAGAATTTCTTCATCTGGGCCTGCATTTCCACCCTGCCCGCGTTTGCCATGACGGCATTGGTGCGCATTCCGCTTGAATTCGGCAGGAAATAGCCGGATCGGCGCATTACAATACGGTCTCTACTGATTCGGAGAGCGGTTGTGGTTTTCAATGCGAAGAAGCGGCTGACCTTGTCGGCCGGCGTGGCGGCTGGCCTGGCGGCGCTGCTTGAGGGGTGTTCCAGTACGCCCGTGCCGCCGATGTCGCCATCGGCGCCCGCCTTGCCGCCGGCGCCGGGCGCGCCGGTGGCCTCGGTCCCGCCCGCTCCGCCCGCCGATCCGCGCGTGCCGCCACCGGCGCCGCGCGAGTTCCGCGCCGCCTGGGTATCGACCGTGGCCAATATCGACTGGCCCAGCCGCGGCAATCTGCCGGTGGCAAAACAGCAAGCGGAGGCGCTGGCGATACTGGATCGCGCCAGGCTGCTGAATCTGAATGCGATCGTGCTGCAGGTGCGCCCCAGCGCCGATGCGATTTATCCGTCCGAGCTGGAGCCGTGGTCGGAATTCCTCACCGGCCAGCAGGGCCGGCCGCCGGCGCCAGCGTGGGACCCGCTGCAGTTCTGGATCGAGCAGGCGCACGCGCGCGGGCTGGAGCTGCACGCCTGGTTCAATCCCTACCGCGCGCGTCACGCCACCGCCAGGACGCCGCTGGCCGCCAATCACATCGCGCGCCGCCGCCCGGACGTGGTGAAGCCCTACGGCCGTTATCTGTGGATGGACCCGGGCGAAGCCGCCGCGTCGCAGCACACGCTGGACGTGGTGCTGGATGTGGTGCACCGCTACGATATCGACGGCGTACACATCGACGATTACTTCTACCCCTACCCCATCGATACGGCGAATGCGGCCGGGCCGGAAGGCGTGGCGCTGGACGCCGGCGTCGGCGCGCGGCAGGAGCTGGAATTCCCGGACCAGCCGTCGTGGCAGCGCTATCTGCTCGGCGGCGGTACGCTGGACCGCGCGCACTGGCGCCGCCAGAACGTCAATGCGCTGATCGAAGCGATGTACACGGGCATCCGCAAGGAGAAGGCCTGGGTGCGTTTCGGTATCAGCCCGTTCGGCATCGGCCGCCCGGACAAGCGGCCGCCCGGCATCGTCGGTTTCAGCCAGTACGACAAGCTGTATGCGGACGCGGAGCTGTGGCTGGCCAACGGCTGGCTCGATTATCTGGCGCCGCAGCTGTATTGGCCGGTGGCGCAGGCGCCGCAGGCGTTCGATGTGCTGCTCGATTACTGGCTGGCGCAGAACACGCGCGCGCGCCACGTCTGGCCCGGCCTGTACACCAGCCGCATCGACAATAGCGCCAAGGCTTTCGCGCCGGAGGAAATCGTCAAGCAGATCGGCGTCACGCGCAGCCGCAACGGTGTGCGCGGCCATCTGCATTTCTCGATCGCGGCGCTGATGGAAAACCGCAAGGGCATCGCCGATCAGCTGCGCACGCAGGCCTATCAGACCGCCGCGCTGACGCCGCCGACGCCATGGTTGGGCGCCGAGCCGCCAGGGGCGCCGCAGGCGGCGGCGCGCCGCGAGAGCAATGGCGTGGCCCTCAAGCTGTCGCCGGGCGGCGGCAAGCCCGCCACGCATTATGCGATCTGGTCGCGCTACGGGAACGAATGGCGCTTTGCGGTGGCGCCGGCGTCGCGGCCGGTGCTGCTGCTGGCCGACGATGCCGCCGGCGGCGCGGCGCAGATGGTGGTGGTCAGCGCGGTCGACCGCCTGGGCAATGAGAGCGAACGTATCAACGTCTACGCGCGGAGTTGAGGATGCACGGTCTCGGTATCGATGCGGGCGGCACGCGGACCCGCTGGGCGCTGGTCGATGCGGCCGGCAGCATTGTCGCGGAGGGCAGCGTGGGCGGCATGTCGGCCATGCAGCTTGGCAGCGATGCCGGGCGCGATGCGGTGCGCGGCGTGTTCGCCATGCTGGCGGCGCAGGTGCTGGCGGCCGGACGGCCGGTGCGCGTTTGCGCCGGTCTGACGGGTTTCGACGGCGTCGGCACGCAGGCCGCGCAGATGCTGGCCGCGGCGCTGGCCCTCGCGCCGGCGGCCATCAGTGTGCGCAGCGATGTGGAGATCGCATATCTGGACAGCTTTGCGCCCGGCGAAGGCTATCTGGTCTACGCCGGCACCGGTTCGATCGCCGCCTGGATCGATGCGGAAGGCCAGTTCCACCGGGCCGGGGGACGCGGCGTGACGCTCGATGACGGCGGCGGCGGCTACTGGATCGCGCGCGAGGCCATGCGTCACGTCTGGCGCAACGAGGATGAGCAGCCGGGCATCTGGCAGCAGTCGGCCATGGCGCGCGCGGTGTTTGCGCAGGTCGGCGGCAGCGACTGGACCTTGTCGCGGCGCTTCTTTCACGGCCAGGAACGCGGCGCCGTCGGGCAGCTGGCGCTGGCCGTCGCCGCGGCGGCCGATGCCGATCCGGTGGCGCGCGGCATCCTCGAACAGGCCGGCCGGGAGCTGGCGCGCATCGCACTGGCGCTGGTGCGCCGCCATGGCGCACGTCCGATCGTGCTGGGCGGCCGCGCCGCGCAACTGCATCCGCTGATCGCTCAGAGCATGCGCGCCGCGCTGCCGGCGGATCTGCCGCTGACGCAGCGGAGTACGCTGGCGCACCACGCGGCGGCGCGGATTGCTCTACACTCCCATGATTGAATCGTTGCCGAGACGTTTATGAAGATAGTCCCCCTGCTCGCCCTGACCGCCCTGGTGGCCGGTTGCGCCACCGTGCCGCCGCCCGATGCGCCGCGCTTCGACCATTCGCTGACAGCACGCGCGCAGAGTGAGCGCATCAAGTATGTGATCCTGCATTACACGGTGAGCGATCTGCCACGGTCGATCAACACGCTGGCCAACGGCACGCAGGTGAGCGCGCATTATCTGCTGACCGATACCAGTCCGCCGTTCTTCTATACGCTGGTGGACGAGTCGCGCCAGGCCAATCATGCGGGTTACAGCAACTGGAAGATCTACAACCAGCTGAATGCCGCGTCGATCGGCATCGAGATCGTCAACCCGGGGTTCAGGGAGACGCCGCAGGGCCGCGTGTATGCGCCATTCCAGCAGGCGCAGATCGATCAACTGATTCCGCTGCTGAAGGATATCGTCAAGCGCCACAACATCCCGTTCGGGAACATCCTCGGACATAACGACATCGCGCCGCAGCGCAAGCAGGATCCGGGGCCGATGTTCCCGTGGAAGCAGCTGGCCGATGCGGGATTGATTCCCTGGCCGGAGCCGAGCCGCGTGACGGCGCGCATGGCGGGCTTCCAGGAACAGCTGCCGGAGGTGAGCTGGTTCCAGCGCAAGCTGGCCGAGATAGGCTATGCGGTGCCGCAGAACGGTGAGCTGGATCAGGCCACACGCAACGTGATCGCGGTATTCCAGACCAAGTACCGGCCGTCGCTGTACGACGGCACGCCGGACGCCGAGACGGCGGCCATGATGGATGTGCTGACCAGCCCCGTGCCGCAGCTGCCTCCACCGGCTGCGACGTTGCCGGTCACTCCGGCGTCTCCGGCCCAGCCGGACGTGCCGTCCGAGTCGAATTAAGTGTGCTCATGAGCGCGACGACGCTGCCTTGCGAAGCGATCCCCGGCCATGCGGATTTCCGCCGGCTCGACAGCATTGCCGGCATCGCGGTCGATCTGCGCTATGCCACGGCCGACAACTTCGTCGGCCGCGATCTGTATTCGCCGCTCGATTGCGCCTGGCTGCACAAGGACGCCGCCGCGGCGCTGGAGCGGGCCGTCGCCTGGCTGGCCGCCCGCCAGCCGGCCTGCCAGCTGCTGGTATTGGACGCCTTGCGTCCGCAGCGCGTGCAGGAGCAGTTGTGGGCCGCCCTGCAAGGCACGGAACTGTTGGGTTACATCGCCGAGCCGACACGCGGCTCCATCCATTCCTTCGGCATGGCGCTGGACCTCACGCTGCTGGACGCGCATGGCCGCGAACTGGACATGGGCACCGGCTTCGATGACCTCAGCGAACGCTCGCATCCGGCGCTGGAAGACGAATTGCTGGCGCGCGGCGAGCTGACCGCGCAACAGCTGGAGCACCGCCGCTGGCTGCGCGACGCCATGCAGCACAACGGCTGGCAGGGCATCCGCAGCGAGTGGTGGCACTTCGACTGCGGCGACCGCACCGAGGTACGCAAGCGCTACTTGCGCGTGCTCTGATCGGCCAGCTGCGACAGGATCCGATACGCCGCCTGGATACGCGCCGGGATGGGGTAGTTCCGGTTCGCCAGGATCACGATGCCGATCTTCTTCTCCGGTACAAACGCCACATAGGAACTGAAGCCGTTCGTCGCACCGGTTTTGTTGAACCAGGTGGCGGCCGGTGCCTGTACTGGCGGCGTCAGACGCGTGGCCGGGTTGAGCTGCCGGCTCATGGTGTTGGAATTGCCGTCCTGTAGCTGTTCCAGCGCGACCGGATAAGCGTATTGTTCCCAGCCCAGTCCCTGCACCATGCCGCGGATGCGGAAGTAGCCGACGTGCGTGCCTTCGATCGCCCGGCGCAGCGTAGCATCCAGTTGGCCCGGATCGATTTGCGCCTGCACGTAGCGGATCATGTCCGCACTGCTGGAGCGCACGCCGTAGGCTTCCACCGAAAACAGGTCGTCGCGCATGCGTGTCGGCTTGTTGCCGTCGTTGTAGCCCCAGGCATAATCCGGCAGCGCGCTTTGCGGCATGCGGATGTAGGTGTGCTGCATGCCCAGCCTGGGCAGGATCTGTTTTTCGATCACGTCGGCCGGGGCTTCCTTCAATGCCAGACCGGCCAGATGGCCGAACATGCCCAGGCTGGGATTGGAATACTGGCGCATCTGGCCTGGCGTCGCCTTCGGTTTGAAGTTGCGGAAGTAGGACAGCATGTGCTGCTCGTCATTGCTCACCGCCTCCGGGAATTGCAACGGCAGGCCGCCGGCGGTGTAGGTGCCGAAATTGAGCACCGTCGCCTGATCGAGCGCGCTGCCTTTCAGCTGCGGCATGTAGCGGCCCGGATGATCGTCCAGCGACAGCTTGCCCTGCACCAGCGCATATGCGGCCATGGTGGCGGTGAAGGTCTTGCTGACGGAGCCCAGCTCGAACAGCGTGTTCTCGCTGACTGGCGTGCCGTCCTGCCTGGAGGCGACGCCGTAGCTGAAGTAGGAAGGCTTGCCATCGACCGTGATGGCGACGGCGATGCCGGGAACATCGTATTTCTTCAGCAGCGGCTGGATGGCCTGGTCGACGACGGTGCGCAGGTCGGCGGCAAATGCAACGGATGTGCAGCAGCATGCTGCGATGGCGATTGCCAGGCGGCTCGGTAGGGACATGTTTTCCTCTGGTGGTGGTTAAAGCTTGTCGAGCTGTGAGGCGACGTCGCGCAGGAAGGCTTGTTTGACGCGCAGGCCGGCGTAGGTTTCCTGTCGGTGGTCGAGCATCATGCGGGCGAATACGATGGTGCGCCCGCCCTTGGTGGCCCAGCCGACGTACCAGCCGTATTGGCGGGTGCCGTCGTCACGGCCGTCGGCCAGTACCGGCGAGGCGGTGCCGGTCTTGCCGTAGATGGTCCAGCCGTTGGACAGCGTCTGCGGGTGCAGGATGCGGGCGGTCATCTCGTACGCCTTGCCGGAAACTGGCAGCTGGCGGTTGACGATACGACGCATGAATTCGACCTGCTCGGCGGCGGAAATCTGCAACGACGATTCCACCCACGATTGCGTCAGGCCATTGTGTTTGCCCGCATCGCCGGAGACGTCGCGGTTGCCGTAGCCGAAACCTTCGACGTAGCGCTGGAAGCGTTCCTCGCCCATGCGCGTCGCCACCTGTTGCGCGTACCACAGCGTGGAGTTGATGATCCAGGTCGATGGATCGGTGTCGGTGCGCCATTCCTCGTGGTTCCAGGTGGTGTAGCTGGATTTGTAGGGAATCACCGGCGCATGCTCGTCGTGCAGGATACCGCTGTCGTAGCCCATCAGCGCGACCGCGATGTTGAAGGTCGATGCCGGCGTGGCGCGTTCGTCGCACTGGCCGTCGTAACGCAGGCGCCGGCCACTGGCGGCGTCCACCAGCGCGGTGCATGACAGTTCGCTGGCCGAGGGCGTGGCCAGCGTCGGCTGGAAGGCGAAGCTGGCTGCCAGCACGGCGGACAGCCCGGCCGCCGCCGCGATGCGCGTCCAGCGGCTGCGCGGTGCGGCGGCGGGATCGCGGATCAGGGCGATCCGGCCGGCGACGGCGCCGGCGTTGTTGGCGGCGCTGAATGCCAGCGCGGTGGGCAGTGCCTGCTGCTGCAGCCTCAGTTGCGCCACCAGCGCGGCCGCATAGGCCCGGCGCTGGGCGGGCGGACGGCCTTGCAGCACGTCGCTGTCGCAGCCCAGCTCCTGCGCCCAGGACAAGCGCTTGCGCAGCAGGCGCATGAAGGGGTTGAACCAGAAGACGGTCTGCAGCAGCAGCCCGGCGCCGGCCCAGTGCAGGTCGCGGCGGCGCAGGTGGGTCAGCTCGTGTTCGAGGATCAGCTGGCGCTGGGAGGCGTCGAAGTCGCGCAGATGGCGTGGCAGCAGCAACCGCGGTTTCAGCAGGCCAAACAGCATGGGCGAGATGGGCGCGGCGACCTCGATCAGTTGCACCCCGTCGCCATGGCGCGCATCGCCGGCCGCCGCCAGACCGCGCAGCGCGCGCCCGGCTTGCAGCAGCTGTATGGCGGTATAACCCAGGCCGAGCGCGTACACCAGCAGCCAGGCTTGGGCGCCCCATGCTGGCCAGGAGCGTCCGACCGGCGGCTCCGACACGACATTCGCCGCATTGTCAGGCGCTGGCGCGGCGACGCTGGCGCCTGCGGGCGCGCCGGTGGCGCTCAAGCTTTCGACATCGATCGGCGGCAGCAGGCGCAGACGTTCGTTCTGCGGCAGCAGCACCAGCACGAAAGCGGCGGCAATGGTGCACTGGCCCGCCAGCCACACCGACCGCTGGGCGGCGACGCCGGGCAGCCAACGGCGGCACAGCGTCATCACCGCCCACACGGCCGCTCCAGCGGCGACGCAAACGCCGCTGGCCAGCACAAAGCGCAAGGCCAGCAGGTCGATCAAGGTGGGTGAAATAGCCATGGAATACTCCGCGTGCGACTGTTGCCACCATTATGCGACAGTTGTCGCAAGCAGGTCAAGCGCCCTGTCGCTGCCGTTTAAGCGTGCTTCCATTTGCTGCCCGACCGATGCCCGGCAGGGCTACCCGCTTGCGCGGGAACGACAGGCTTAGCGGTCCACGGTCACCATCCGCTCCGCGCTGTAGCGTGGGCCGGCGACCTGTTTCAGCGCGTCTTCCAGCGCGGCGATCTCGCCGTCGCTGAGCGCGATTTCGGCAGCGGCGGCGTTCTGTTCCAGATTGCCGCGGCGGCGCGTGCCCGGGATCGGCACGATGTCCTCGCCCTGGTGCAGCACCCAGGCCAGCGCCATCTGGCCCGGCGCCACGCCGCGCGCGGCGGCCAGATCGCGCACCGCCTGGGCGGCGGCCATATTGGCGTCGAAGTTAGCGCCCTGCATGCGCGGGTCCTGGTGGCGAAAATCGGTGGGCGGATACTCTTCCGCGCGTTTCGCCGTTCCGGCCAGGAAGCCGCGTCCCAGAGGGCTGAACGGCACCAGGCCGATGCCCAGCTCGCGCAGCACCGGGATGATGTCGTCTTCCAGATTGCGTTCCCACAGCGAGTATTCGCTTTGCAGGGCGCTGATCGGATGCACGGCGTGGGCGCGGCGGATGTTGCTCACGCCCGCTTCCGACAGGCCGAGGTAACGCACCTTCCCTTCCTGTACCAGTGCGCTCATCACGCCGACCACGTCCTCGATCGGCACCTTGGGATCGATGCGGTGCTGGTACAGCAGATCGATATGGTCGGTGCCGAGGCGGCGCAGCGAGGCTTCCACCTTGAGGCGGATCCGCGCCGGATCGCTGGTGACGCCCACGCTGGCGCCGTCGCGGATATCGAAGCCGAACTTGGTGGCCAGGATGACTTCACCGCGGCGGCCCTTGAAGGCGCGACCCAGCAGTTCCTCATTGGTGTACGGCCCATACACCTCGGCCGTATCGAAGAAGTTGATACCGAGGTCGATGGCGCGGTGCAGTGTGGCGATGGACTCCGCCTCGTCGGCGTCGCCATAGGCATGGCTCATGCCCATGCAGCCCAGCCCCTCGGCCGAAACGATCAATCCCTGCTTGCCTAATGCGCGTTGTTTCATGTTGGCTCCCGATTAGTTGCGCGCCACCCAGTCGATCAGCGCGTCCAGCACGGCGCGTCCGGCGCCGTTGGCCACGTGTTCGTCGTTGAGGATGCCGACCACGATCACCGGCTGATTACGGGCATCCTGCACATAGCCGGCGATGGCGATGACGCCGTTCAGGCTACCAGTTTTTATGCGCGCGCGCAGCGCGGCTGGACTGTCCTTGAGGCGGCGGCGCATGGTGCCGTCGGTGGCGGCGATGGGAAGGCTGGACAGGAATTCCGGCATCCACAAGCTGTGCAGACCGGCCTGCAGCACGCCGGCCAATTGCGCCGGCGTGGCCCGTTCGACGCGCGACAGGCCGGAGCCGTTGTCCAGCACCAGACCATTGCCGTCGATGTTGTGCTGCGCCAGCCAGGCGTGGATGGCGCTTTCGGCGCGCATGGCAGTGCTGGCGGCGTTGCCGTCCGGGGCCAGCGCGCGACTGCCCAGCGCCGCATCGGCTTCCAGGCTGCCCAGGCTGAGGAACAACATGCGGGCCAGGGTGTTGTCGGATTGCTTGTTGGTGTCGCGCAGGATTTCCGGCAGCGCGCGCGAGACGTG
Source organism: Duganella callida (assembly GCF_004614165.1). GTDB lineage: Bacteria > Pseudomonadota > Gammaproteobacteria > Burkholderiales > Burkholderiaceae_D > Rugamonas > Rugamonas callida. Next base: position 12,418 of record NZ_SPVG01000129.1, read on the forward strand.
GTCGGCCAGCAGGCGGGTGTCGGCGGCGGGCGGCGCCTCGGGCGACGGCGGCGCGGCTTCGCGTACTTCGCCGCCGATCGAGCCGCCCAGCTTGCGCCAGCCGGCCAACAGCAGGCGCGCCAGGTAGTCATGGCTATCGAGGACGTTGACGCTGGTCGTCTTGACGCAGTCCCTGGGGAAGGTGCCATGCAAAACGACCTCGATGCGGTCGCCGGTGCGGGAGGCCTCCGGCGGGCGCCAGCCGTTTTCCCAGCTGCTGCACGGTGCGTTGATCAATTTCAGTTCCGAGCGGATGGCAACCTTGTCCAGTTCCGGTGTCATCGCCAGCGACAGCTTGTCGCCGCTGGCGCGCATTTCCACTTTCAGCAGGTTGGTGTTGGCCAGCAGCGCGTTGGGGATGACGTTGTAATAGGCCCAGGGATATTCGTCGAACGGCGGCTGGCCGACGTCCGGTCTCGCGGGTGTGAACAGCAGGCGGTCCAGCACGATGTCGCCCTTGATGCGGCGTATGCCCTGGTTGCGCAGCGCTTGCAGCATGTGGGTGATGGCGTCTTCGTTCAGGTCCGCATCGGCGCCGCCTTTCACCAGCAGATCGCCCTGCAGCACGCCGTTCACCACCTCGGCGCCGCTGCGCAACTCGGTGCGGCCGCGGAATGCGGGGCCGAGCTGCTCCAGCGCCGTCATGGTGGTGAACAGCTTCATGGTGGATGCCGGCTGCATGCTCTGGGTGGCGTTGTGCGACACCAGCAGCGTATCGCCGCGGATGACGACGATGCCGGCCGCCTGCTGCGGAATGCCGGAAGACTGCATCAGTTGCGCCACCGGTTCCGGCAGCTGCGCACGGGCCGCGCCGGTAGCCAGCAGGGCGGCAAAAATAAGACGACGTATCATGTTAGTGGAAGAAGACATAGGCCACCGCGATCGCGGCAATCACGCCGGCGAAATCGGCGATCAGGCCGCAGGAGATCGCGTAGCGCGTCTTGCGGATGCCGACCGAGCCGAAATACAGCGCGACGATGTAGAAGGTGGTGTCGGCCGAGCCCTGGAACACGCAGGCCAGCCGGCCGACGAAGGAATCGACGCCATAGGTGCGCATGGTGTCGATCATCATCGCCTTGGCGGCGCTGCCGCTCAAAGGCTTCATCAGCGCGGTCGGCAGCGCCGGCACGAAATCGGTGTTGACACCCAGATGGCCGAACAGCCAGCTGAAACCGTCGACCACGAAGCCGAATACGCCGGCGTTGCGGATCACGCTGATCGCCACCAGCATGCCGACCAGGTACGGGATCACGGTGATCGAGGTCTGGATGCCACCTTTGGCGCCTTCGATGAACGCCTCATAGACATTCACCTTCTTGCGCAGCGCACCGATGATGAAACCGGCGATCACCACGATCAGCACCAGGTTGCTGAACACCTTGGAGACGGTTTCGATTTCGGTCTTGGTCAGATGCTGGGTGAAGTACCAGATCACGCCCGCGATGCAGGCGGTGATGCCGCCCAGCCAGCCCATGACCACGCGGTCGAACAGGTTGATGCGCTGGCGGATGGCCACCGCGATGATGCCGGTGACGGTGGCGACGTAGGTGGCGATCAGGCAGGGAATGAAGATGTCCGAGGGATCGGCCGCGCCCAGGATGGAACGCTGCGCCATGATCGCCAGCGGGATCAGCGTCAGGCCGGAGGTGTGCAGCACTAGGAACATGATCTGGGCGTCGGTCGGCTCATCCTTGCTGGGGTTAAGGGTCTGCAGGCTTTCCATCGCCTTCAGGCCGAACGGGGTGGCGGCGTTGTCGAGCCCCAGCAGGTTGGCCGAAAAGTTCATCACCATGTGGCCGGTGGCCGGATGCTGCTTCGGCACGCCGGGGAAGATGCGCGAGAAGAAGGGGGAAATCACGCGCGCCAGCAGGTCGATGGCGCCGGCCTTTTCGCCGATGTTCATGATGCCCAGCCAGAGCGTCATCACGCCGGCCAGCGGCAGCGCGATGTCCATCACGCCGGATTTGGCCGAGTCGAAGGTGCCGTCGATGATGCGCTTGAAAATTTCCGTGTCGCCCAGGAAAAGGAACTGTGCCAGCGCGGCCAGGAAGCCGACCAGGAAAAAACCGGACCAGATGTAGTTGAGCGACATTGCGGATTTTTTTTCAGTGGTGACTTGCAGAGTATAGCGGATGCGCCCTCGCGCAACTGGCCCGATCTGGACGTTGACGCACACTGACCGCCGGCTTCCCGGCGTACAATGGAGGGATGAGACTATTCAATCGCAGGGCGCTCGCCTATGTGGCGATGCACCCGATGGACTTCACACTGCAATGCCTCAAGGGTTTCCGCGCCAACCAGGGTTTGCTGCTGGCGGGGGCGGTGGCGTATTACTCGCTGCTTTCCATCGTGCCCCTGCTGATGCTGGTGGTGGTGGCGCTGTCGCATGTGATCGACCAGGACGAACTGCTGCGCACCGTGGCGCGTTACCTGAACTGGCTGGTGCCGGGGCAGTCCACGCCCATCGTCGGTGAGGTCGCGCATTTCATCGAGCACCGCGATCTGGTGAGCGGAGTGCTGCTGGTGTCGATGGTGTTTTTCAGCTCACTGGCGTTCACGGTGCTGGAAAATGCGATGTGCGTGATCTTCAAGCACCGGGTGGCGATACGGCGCCGGCATTTCCTGATTTCCGCGCTGATGCCCTACTGTTACATCCTGTCGCTGGGCGCGGGCATGCTGATCGTCACGCTGGTGGCCGGCAGTCTGCAGGTGCTGGGCGAGGAGAGCGTGCAGCTGTTCGGCTACCGCTGGTCGCTGCACGGCGTGTCGGGGGCGCTGCTGTACCTGCTGGGTCTCGCCGGCGAGGTGCTGGTGCTGTCGTCGATCTACCTGGTGATGCCGGTCGGGCGGCTGTCGGTGTCGCATGCGCTGATCGGCGGCGTGACGGCGGCGTTGCTGTGGGAAGTGGCGCGCCGCATCCTGGTCTGGTATTTCACCACCTTGTCGCAGGTGAGCGTGGTGTACGGCTCCATGACCACCGCCATCATCATCATGTTCAGCCTGGAGATCGGTGCCACGCTGCTGCTGTTCGGTGCCCAGGTGATTTCCGAATTCGAGCGCGTGGGCCGTGAACGTCCGACCCGCGCGCCCCAGCCGATGACCACCGAAACCGTGCCGAAATAATCTCTTTCAGGTAGTTTACATTTCAATGTTATTTGAAATATTGAATTGTTTACGTTAGCATGAGGCCCATGGATACTCAACAGACTATCGCCGCGCTGGCGGCGTTGGCCCAGGAAAGCCGGCTGGCGGTGTTCCGCCTGCTGGTCCAGATCGGGCCGGAGGGGCTGGCGGCCAGCAAGATCGGCGAGCAGCTGGCTATTTCACCGTCTTCGCTATCCTTTCACCTGAAGGAGCTGGTGCATGCGGGTCTGATTACATCGCGCCAGGATGGCCGCTTTGTCATCTATTCGGCGGATACCGATGCGATGTATGGCCTGATCAGCTTTTTGACTGAAAACTGCTGCGGCGGCAAGCCGTGCGCACCGACCAAGATTAAACGCAAACCATGAACGTCCTTTTTCTGTGCACCGGCAATTCCTGCCGTTCCTTGTTGAGTGAAGCAGTGTTTAACCATCTGGCGCCGCCCGGATGGAAGGCATACAGCGCCGGCAGCCAGCCCATGGGCCAGCTGAATCCGCGCGCGGTGGCGCTGCTGCAGCGCAAAGGCATTTCGACCGAAGGCTATTACAGCAAGTCGTGGAATGCTCTGCCGCTGATACCGGACCTGGTGATCACGGTCTGCGGCAGCGCGGCCGGCGAGACCTGCCCGGCCTATCTGGGGCCGGTGCTGCGCGCGCACTGGGGCGTGGACGATCCGAGCCACGTGGAGGGCAGCGAGGAAGAAATCGAGGCGGCGTTCGAGCAGGCCTACCGTATTCTGCGCGCGCGCATCGAGGCTTTCTTCGCCTTGCCGCGCAACGTCGATCTCCGGCCGGAACTCGACCGCATCGGCACGCTGGGTGTCAAATGCTGAGTGCTTTTCTGATCTTTATCGCCACGCTGGTGCTGGTGATCTGGCAGCCGCGTGGCCTGGGCATAGGCTGGAGCGCCATGCTGGGCGCGGGCGCCGCGCTGCTGGCGGGCGTGATCCATGCCGGCGATATTCCGGTGGTGTGGCACATCATCTGGAACGCCACGGCGACGCTGGTGGCGATCATCGTCACCAGCCTGCTGCTGGACAAGGCCGGCTTCTTCGAATGGGCCGCGCTGCATGTGGCGCGCTGGGGCGGCGGCAGCGGCAGGCGCCTGTTCATGCTGCTGGTGCTGCTGGGGGCCGTGGTTTCCGGCCTGTTCGCGAACGACAGCGCGGCGCTGATCCTGACGCCGATCGTGATCGCCATGCTGCAAGCCTTGCGCTTTCCGGCGCGGGCGACGCTGGCCTTCGTGATGGCGGCCGGCTTCGTGGCCGATACCGCCAGCCTGCCGCTGGTGGTGTCCAACCTGGTGAATATCGTCACCGCCGACTACTTCGGCGTCAGCTTCGCGCGTTACGCGTCGGTGATGGCGCCGGTGAATATCGTCGCGGTCGTGGCGACGCTGGCAATGCTGATGTGGTTCTTCCGCCGCGATATCCCGGCCGATTACGACATTGCGCAGATCAAGGAGCCGGCATTGGCGATCCACGACCGCCCTACCTTCATCGCCGGCTGGTGGGTGCTCGGCCTGCTGCTGGTCGGCTTCTTCGTGATCGAGCCGCTGGGGGTGCCGATCTGCGTGGTGGCTGCGGCCGGATCGCTGGTGCTGCTGATCGTCGCGGCGCGCGGACACCGCATCTCCACGCGTGAAGTGCTGATCAACGCGCCATGGCAGATCGTGATCTTCTCGCTGGGGATGTATCTGGTGGTGTATGGCCTGCGCAACGCCGGGCTGACGGCGTATCTGACCTCGGCGCTGGACTGGTGCGCGCACTATGGCGTTTGGGGCGCGGCGATGGGCACCGGTTTCCTCACCGCGATCCTGTCCTCCATCATGAACAACCTGCCGACGGTGCTGATCGGCGCCCTGTCGGTGGATGCGACCACCGCACAAGGCGCGGCACGCGAGGCGATGATCTACGCGAACGTGATCGGCAGCGACCTCGGTCCCAAGATCACGCCCATCGGCAGTCTGGCCACGCTGCTCTGGCTGCACGTGCTGGCCAACAAGGGCACCCGCATCTCCTGGGGCTATTATTTCCGCGTCGGCATCTGCCTCACTTTGCCGGTATTATTCGTGACGTTGGCGGCACTGGCCGTGCGTCTCAGCGGAGGATAAGGATGAACCCGAATATCAAGGCCGTCGAGCTGGAAAAAGCGTATCGCTTGCTGAACCATGGGCCGACGGTGCTGGTGTCGGCCAGCCACGGCGGTGTGGCGAACGTGATGTCTGCGGCTTGGGCCTGTGCGCTGGATTTCGCGCCGCCCAAGGTGACGGTGGTGCTGGACAAGGCCACCGCCACGCGCAGGCTGGTCGAGGACAGCGGCTGGTTCGTGCTGCAGGTGCCGAATGTCGGCCAGCTGGATCTGACCTATCAGCTCGGCCACACCACGCTGACCGAGCTGCCGGACAAGCTGGCCAGGGCCGGCGCCAATCTGTTTCGCATGGATGGATTCGAGGCGCCGCTGGTGGAAGGTTCGTCGGCCTGGCTGATGTGCCGCTTGATACCGGAACCGCACAACCAGCAGACCTACGATCTGTTCATCGGCGAAGTGGTGGCCGCGTGGGCCGACGAACGCGTCTTCCGCGACGGCCACTGGCAGTTCGAACATGCCGACCCGCGCTGGCGCAGTTTGCATTACGTCGCCGGCGGCCACTTCTACGCCATCGGCGAGCCGGCCATCGTCAAGACTTAAAGCGCGCGGGCGATCAGCAGTTTCTGGATGTCGCTGGTGCCCTCGTAGATCTGGCATACGCGCGCGTCGCGGTAGATGCGCTCCACCGGGAAGTCGCTGACGTAGCCGTAGCCGCCGTGGATCTGGATGGCGTCGGAGCAAACCTTCTCCGCCATTTCGGAGGCGAACAGTTTGGCCATCGCCGCTTCCTTCAGGCAGGGCAGGCCGGCGTCCTTCATTGACGCCGCGTGCAGGATCAGCTGGCGCGCGGCCTCGATCTGCATCGCCATCTCGGCCAGCTTGAACTGCACCGACTGATGCTCGAAGATCGGCTTGCCGAAGCTTTCACGTTCCCTCGCATAGGACAGCGCCGCCTCGTAGGCGGAGCGCGCCATGCCCACTGACTGCGAGGCGATGCCGATGCGGCCTCCCTCCAGCCCGGACAAGGCGATCTTGTAGCCCTGGCCCTCTTCGCCGATCAGGTTCTCGGCCGGGATGCGGCAGTTTTCGAACACGATCTGCGCGGTGTCGGACGAATGCTGGCCCATCTTGTGCTCGATGCCGGCCACGATGTAGCCCGGCGTCGATGTGGGCACCCAGAAGGCGCTGATGCCCTTCTTGCCGGCGGCTTTGTCGGTCACCGCCATCACGATCGCCACATCCGCATGCTTGCCGCTGGTGATGAACTGCTTGACGCCATTCAGCACATAGCTGTCGCCGTCGCGCGTGGCGGTGGTGCGCAGCGCGGCGGCATCGCTGCCGGTGTGCGGCTCGGTGAGGCAGAAAGCGCCCAGGATCTCGCCCTGTGCCAGTGGACGCAGCCATTGTTCCTTCTGCCGCGCATTCGCATACATCATGCCGATGCTGCATACCGGGCAGTTGTTGACCGAGATGACGGTCGAGGTGCCGCCGTCGCCGGCGGCGATTTCCTCCAGGACCAGGGCCAGGGACACGTAATCCATGCCGGCGCCGCCCAGCTGCTCCGGTACGGCGACGCCGAAGGCGCCCAGCGCGGCCAGTTCCTTCAGTTCCTCTTTGGGGAAGTGATGCTCCTTGTCCCAGCGGGCCGCGTTCGGGGCCAGACGTTCCTGCGCAAAGGCGCGCAGGGCGTCGCGTATCATTTCGTGTTCCTGGCTCAGTATCATGTGTCGTCTCTTATCATTTTTTACCAACCGATGGTGGTGCCATCGTAGTTGCGGTATTGCGCCCGTTCGGAAGCGGGTAGCGTCGCCAGGGTGTGGCGGATGCCGGCCGCGCTTTGTTGCGGCGTCAGGTCGGCGGCGGCGCCGCCCATGTCGGTCTGCACCCAGCCCGGATGGAAGGCGATGCACGTGGCGCCCTGCTTGCCGTACACCAGCGCCGTATCGATCAGCACCGAATTCAGCGCCGCCTTGCTGGCGCGGTACAGCGAGCCGCTGGACGAGCTACGCTCGCTCAACGATCCCATGCGCGAGGACAGCACCGCCAGCTTGCCCTGCGCCGCGCACACCATGGGCGCGACGATGGGCAGCAGGCGCATCGCCGCCAGCACGTTGGTGTGCATGACGGCGTCGAAGTCGGGCTGGGTCGGGAAACCGTCCTGGCGCGGGCCGTAGATGCCGGCGTTGAGGATGGCGACATCCAGTTCTTCGCCATCCAGCTTCCAGCCGATGCCGGCGCAGGCCTCGACGTTGGTGACGTCAAGCCGGTGCGCCTCTGCGCCGAGGGAGGTCAGCATCTCGCAGTCCTCCTTTTTTCGCGCGGTGGCCAGTACGCGCCAGCCGTCGTTCAGGTACTGGCGCACCAGCTCCAGGCCGATGCCGCGCGAAGCGCCGATGACCAGTGCTGTCGCCATTACATCAGCTCCACTGCCACCGCGGTCGCTTCACCGCCGCCGATGCACAGCGCCGCCACGCCCTTCTTGCCGCCGGTGCGTTTCAATGCGCCCAGCAGGGTGACGATGATGCGCGCGCCGGAGGCGCCGATCGGATGGCCCAGCGCGCAGGCGCCGCCATGGATGTTGACCTTCTCGTGCGGGATGTCGAGATCGCGCATGGCGGCCATCGGCACGGCGGCGAAGGCTTCGTTGATCTCGAACAGGTCGACGTCGCTGGTGCTCCAGCCGACTTTCCTGTACAGCCTTTCGATGGCGCCGATCGGCGCGGTGGTGAACCAGTCCGGCTCCTGCGCGAAGGTGGCGTGGCCCAGCAGTTTGGCGATGGGCTGCAGGCCCAGTTCCCTGGCTTTCGATTCGCGCATCAGTACCAGCGCGGCGGCGCCGTCGTTGATCGACGACGACGAGGCGGCGGTGATGGTGCCGTCCTTCTTGAACGCGGCGCGCAGGGTCGGAATTTTTTCGACCTTGGCCTTCAGCGGACCCTCGTCCTTGTCGATCACGGTGTCGCCGGCACGGCTGGTGACGGTGACCGGCGCGATCTCCCACTTGAAGTAGCCTTCGCTGGTGGCGACCTGCGCGCGCTTGACCGATTCGATGGCGAAGGCATCCTGCGCTTCGCGGGTGAACTGGTACTTGGCCGAGCACTCTTCGGCGAAGGTGCCCATGGAGCGGCCTTCGCCGGTCTTTTCGTTGCGCGAGTAGGCGTCTTCCAGGCCGTCGTACATCATGTGATCGAACATCATGCCGTGGCCGATGCGGTAACCGCCGCGCGCTTTCGGAATCAGGTAAGGGGCATTGGTCATGGATTCCATGCCGCCGGCGACCACGATGTCGGCGCTGCCGGCCACCAGCTGGTCGTGCGCGAAGATGGTGGCCTGCATGGCCGAGCCGCACATCTTGGACAGCGTCACCGCGCCGGTGGACGTCGGCAGGCCGGCTTTCAACAGCGCCTGGCGCGCCGGCGCCTGGCCCTGGCCGGCCATCAGGCAGTTGCCGAAGTAGACGTGCTCCACCAGCTTGCCGTCGACGCCGGCGCGTTCGACTGCCGCCTGGATCGCCACGGCGCCCAGGTCGTGCGCGGATTTGCCGGAAAAGTCGCCCTGGAAGGCGCCCATGGGGGTGCGGGCCGCGCCGACGATAACGATAGGATCATTCATTTTCTAAGGTCTCCATAAAGGGTGGCGGCGTGACCGCCGGAATGTCGGATGGATGTTGCTGATAAAAGCGGATCTGCTGTGGATAAGGGAAGACGTCTTCCACCACGCCGTCCTGTATGCGCTGCTTGCGGGACTGCCAGTATTCGGGCGTCAGCAGGTCCGCGTGGTGTTTCATGAAATGCTTGCGTATCTTCGGATCGCCGAGCAGGAAGCTGCCGAATTGTTCGGGAAAGACATCGTGCCTGCCGATCGGGTACCACGGTTCGGACGCCATTTCCTCCTCCTCGTTGCGCGGCGCGGGGATGGCGCGGAAATGGCAGTCGGTGATGTATTCGATCTCGTCGTAGTCGTAGAACACCACGCGCTGGTGTCGGGTGACGCCGAAATTCTTGTACAGCATATCGCCGGGGAAGATGTTGGCGGCCACCAGTTCCTTGATGGCGTTGCCGTATTCGAGCACGCCGTGTTCCAGTTCCTGCTCGCTGCCGGCGCTGGACAGCCACATGTTCAGCGGCACCATGCGGCGCTCGATGTACAGGTGCCTGATCACGATCTGGTCGCCGTCGTATTCGATCTGCGACGGCGCGTGCTGCCGCAGTTCGGCCAGCAGCGCTTCGCTGAAGCGGCTGCGCGGGAAGGCGACATTCGAGTATTCCAGTGTGTCGGCCATGCGGCCGACCCGGTCGTGGTGCTTGACCAGCAAGTACTTCTGCTTGACCAGCGCGCGCGTGGTTTCCTTCGGCGGCGGATAGAAATCCTTGATCACCTTGAACACATACGGGAAGGAAGGCAGCGCGAACACCAGCATCACCAGGCCGCGGATGCCGGGCGCGATGTCGAACAGGTCGGACGAATGCTTCAGGTGCTGCATGTAGTCGCGGTAGAACAGCGCCTTGCCCTGCTTCTGCAGGCCGAGGATGGTGTAGATCTCGCTGCGCGGCTTGCGCGGCATCAGGCTGCGCAGGAACTGCACGTAGGCCGAGGGCACTTCCATGTCCACCAAAAAGTAGGCGCGCGTGAACGAGAACAGGATGGCGATCTGCTCGGGGTCGAACAGCACCGTGTCCAGCACCAGTTCTCCGCGGCTGTTGTGCAGGATCGGCACCACGAACGGATACACGCGGTTGCCGTTGATGCTTTTGCCGACGATGTAGGCGCCCTTGTTGCGGAAGAACAGGCTGGATAGCACCTGGAACTGGTGGTTCGGTTCCATGGACGCGTCGCCATACAGTTGGCGCAGACGTGCCTCGACCTGTTCCACGTCGCGCGTCAGGTCGGCGAATTTCGCTTCCAGCTGGAAGTTGGTGATGATGCGCTTGAGCGTGAAATGCAGGCCGTCCGTGGCCGGATAGTAGACGCGGTAGGTCGGCCGCAGCTCGGCGGTCTCGATGTAGTCGGTGGAGACCACCGGCCGCACGAAAATGAACTCGTTGTGGAAGTAGCGGCGGTGCAGGATGTTGCAGCAGACCGAGTTGAAAAAGGTCTCGGCCAGCTCCGGCTGCTTGTGGTCGGACAGCATGCCGATGTAATGCAGCTTCAGTTCGCGCCACACTTCATCGGTCAGGTCGGACGGTTCGTACTCGTCTTCCAGCGACTGCACGCATTCCTGCACGCGCTGGTCGTAGAAATCGATGCGCGCGCGCGCCGCCTGCTGCGCGTCGGCCCAGGCGCCGCGCTCGAAGTGCTGCTTGGCCTGCCGGCTGGTCTGCCGGAACAGGCGGTAGTGCTTGTCGAAGCCGTCGCGGATGGTGCGCGCGAGGTCGAACGCAATCTGCGAACGCAGCAGCTTCGGGAAGGCGGCCTGGGTCATGTCGGCCGGCCAGGCTTACATGGTTTCCGCGAACAGTTCGCGGCCGATCAGCATGCGGCGGATCTCGCTGGTGCCGGCGCCGATTTCGTACAGCTTGGCGTCGCGCCACAGGCGGCCGACCGGATACTCGTTGATGTAGCCGTTGCCGCCCAGGGTCTGGATCGCCTCGCCGGCCATCCAGGTCGCTTTCTCGGCGCTGTACAGGATGGCGCCGGCGGCGTCCTTGCGCAGCTGGCGCACCTGTTCCGGCGACGTCGCGCGGTCGCAAGCCTGGCCGACAGCGTAGACGTAGGCTTTGCTCGCCATCATGGTCGAATACATGTCGGCGATTTTGCCCTGCATCAGCTGGAACTCGCCGATGGCCTGGCCGAACTGCTTGCGGTCATGGATGTAAGGCACCACCACATCCATGCAGGCCTGCATGATGCCCAGCGGACCGCCGGACAGCACGGTGCGTTCGAAATCCAGGCCCGACATCAGCACGTTGACGCCCTTGCCGACGCCGCCCAGCACGTTCTCGACCGGCACTTCGCAGTTGTCGAACACCAGCTCGCCGGTGTGGGAGCCGCGCATGCCCAGCTTGTCCAGCTTCTGCGCGATGGAAAAGCCCTTGAAACCCTTCTCGATCAGGAAGGCGGTCATGCCGCGCGGGCCGGCGTCCAGATCGGTCTTGGCGTAGACCACCAGCGTGTCGGCGTCGGGGCCGTTGGTGATCCACATCTTGGTGCCGTTGAGGACGTAGCGGTCGCCCTTCAGGTCGGCGCGCAGCTTCATGCTGACCACGTCGGAGCCGGCGTTCGGCTCGGACATCGCCAGCGCGCCGATGTGCTCGCCGGAGATCAGCTTGGGCAGGTATTTGCGCTTTTGTTCTTCATTGCCGTTGCGCTTGATCTGGTTGACGCACAGGTTCGAATGCGCGCCGTACGACAGGCCGACCGAGGCCGAGGCGCGCGAGATTTCCTCCATCGCCACGATGTGCGCCAGGTAGCCCATGTTGGCGCCGCCGTATTCCTCGGGCGCGGTGATGCCGAGCACGCCCAGCTCGCCCAGCTTGCGCCACAGGTCCATGGGGAACTGGTCGCTGCGGTCGATCTCGGCCGCGCGCGGAGCGATCTCGGCGGCGGCGAACTGCTGCACGGCCTCGCGCAGCGCGGCGATGTCCTCGCCGTGGTCAAAGGTCAGGCCTGGGAGATGGAGCATGTCATCCTCATTCTTCTGGTGGGGTGTGGAGCGGGTATAATACGCCGCTGTTACGTTAACGTAAACGTCAATCCGGGGTCAGTTCTGCCAATCGCACACGGCCTCATGTACCAATGGCAGAACTGACCCCGGATTCGTGGCTGGCCAGCAGGCGTTTGCATTCGTCTTCGTGGGCCTGGATTTCGGCCAGCGACATTTCGATGTCTTCGCGCTGCTGTTCCAGCGTTTCGCGGTGCTGCGACAGCACGCTCAGGAAGCGGTGCATCTGCGCCACCGAGTCCTTGGGCGTTTCGTACATGTCGACCAGGCTTTTGATCTCGGCCAGCGACAGGCCCAGGCGCTTGCCGCGCAGGGTCAGTTTCAGCCGCGTGCGGTCGCGCGGGGTGTAGACGCGGTTGCGGCCGCCGGCGCCTTCGCGCGACGGACTCAGCAGTCCCTGGTCTTCATAAAAACGGATGGCGCGGGCGGTAATGTCGAACTCGCGCGCCAGTTCGGTGATGGTGTAGGTAGGCATAGGGTTCCGTTTACGTCAACGTCAATCCCATTGTAGCGCGAAACGGCGGGACGACGGCAGGTGACTGGTGGGCATGCTCAATGGTATCGTGCGACGTGACGGCGAAAGGCGGCGGCATGATACATCCGCTGGCGAAACAGGTATTGGCCATATAAGTTTATTTCACATCTGCACAAGCGCCCGAAAACCGAATAAAATTCTGTTGCCTTTGCCACAGACGCGAACTCTGACAGAGGATGAGTCGTTGATAAAAATCCGAAAAGGTCGCCCTCGCGCCTCCACACGCAGAGACTGACTTTCATGACATAACGTGAAATAGTGCAACTATGAATTCTTCTAATGAACGCGAAAGCTTTAGCCAGCGCCTGCAACAGGCACTCAAGAATGCCCACTACTCGCCCGACAGCCCGACCCGGCTGGCGCGAGAATTCAACATCCGTTTCGACGGCCGGCCGATCACTGTCCACGCAGCCCGCAAATGGCTGGTAGGAGAGGCGATTCCGACCCAGGAGAAGCTGCGCATGATCGCTCAATGGCTGGGCGTGCCGGCCGAATGGTTGCGCTTTGGCGGCCCGGAAGCCGGTGCACCGAACAGCGAAAACGCCGGCAATCTGTCGCGCTTCGAGTCGGCCGATGTCAAATTGATCGCGGATTTACAACGCCTGGACGAGCATCACCGCCAGATTGCGCGCGAATTTATTCGCATGCTGGTGCGGGTTAACTACCAAAAGTAATAAATTTGACGCGGCACAAGGCAAGGGGCCGCTAAGCTGGGCCTAATGCCTGACTTAAATTAGTTTTACTCGGCGCCAGCTTTTGTTCGGAGAGGCATTCCTGCAGGAATGCCTTTTTTTATTTGCCGCCGCGTTGCGAATTGTCATGGTGTCGACACGGATTTCAGGCACAATAGGGCCGCAGTAGTGTCGTTGTAACCTACTTTGGGAGCATGCCTTTGAGCCGTCTGATTAAAAGCAACTACAGCAATGTCGCCCAACTGAAAGACCTGATGACCGCGCCGCCGATGACGGCCGCCCAGCACGCGGAAGTGATGCGCAAGCGCATTGCCCAGCGGCGGATGGTGGAAGAAGCGCGCGAACTGAAACGCGCCAGCAGCACGTATTACGACAAGCGCTAGCGGTTGGCTGGTCCCATGCCGGCCCAGCGCGGCGCCAGCGCGTGCTCGATGCCGAACAAGTCGATGACGCGGGCCACCGTGTGATCGACCATCTCCGCGATCGTCTGCGGATTGTGATAAAAGCTGGGAAGCGGGGGGAAGACGATGCCGCCCATTTCCGTCACCGCCGTCATGTTGCGCAAGTGCGCGAGGTTGAACGGCGTTTCCCGCACCATCAGCACCAGCCGGCGGCGCTCCTTGAGCACCACGTCGGCCGCGCGCGCGATCAGGTTATCCGACAGGCCGTGCGCCACCGAGGCCAGGGTTTTCATCGAGCAGGGCGCGACGATCATGCCGTCGGTCTGGAACGAGCCGCTGGCAATCGACGCGCCGATGTCGCGCACCTTGTGCACCACGTGGGACAGGGATTCCACTTCGCGCCGCTGCAAGCCGGTTTCCTGGTGCAGGGTCAGGACCGCGGCGTCCGAAATCACCAGATGGGTTTCGACGCCGGGCGTGTGTTGCAAGTGTTGCAGCAGACGCACACCATACACGGCGCCGGTGGCGCCCGTGATGGCTATGACAATCCGCCGCAAACGATCAGACATTCTGCAGCAGGGTTTTCAGCTCGCCCGATTCGAACATTTCGCCCATGATGTCGGAGCCGCCGATGAACTCGCCCTTCACGTACAGTTGCGGAATGGTCGGCCAGTTCGAATAGTCCTTGATGCCCTGGCGCACTTCCGGATCTTCCAGCACGTTGACGGTGGCAATGTTTTCAACGCCACAAGCTTTCAGGATCTGGATGGCGCGGCCGGAAAAACCGCATTGCGGGAACTGCGCAGTGCCCTTCATGAAAAGCACGACCGGGGTGCTGTTCACGGTTTCTTTGATCCAGGTTTGTACGTCGCTCATAGCTGCCTCTAGGGTAAAAGATGTGGAATACCGGCATTTTATAAGAAAACGCCGGCGTCCGTATTCTACCCCCGCAGCTTGGCGAAGGCCGCCGCCATGCTGCCGGCCATGGCCGGTTCACGGGTTTGCTGGCGCTGCTGGTCCTTGTGCTGCTGGCCCATGGCGCGGCGGTCGTTGCGGTCGCCGCGCTGCTGCGGTTGCGAACCCGGCTGCGGCGCGCTGTCGCTCAGGCGCATGGTCAGGGCGATGCGCTTGCGCTTTTCGTCCACCTCCAGCACCTTCACCTTGACCACCTGGCCGGCCTTCACCACCGTGTGCGGATCCTTGACGAAGCTGTTGGACAGGGCCGAGATGTGCACCAGGCCGTCCTGGTGCACGCCGATGTCGACAAACGCGCCGAACGCGGCGACGTTGGTCACCACGCCTTCCAGGATCATGTCCGGGCGCAGGTCCTTGATTTCCTCCACGCCTTCCTTGAAGGTGGCGGTGGTGAATTCCGGACGCGGGTCGCGGCCCGGCTTTTCCAGTTCCTTCAGGATGTCGGTCACGGTCGGCACGCCGAACTTGTCGTCGGCGTACTTGGCCGGTTGCAGACGCTTGATCAGGGCGCTGTCGCCGATCACGCCCTTGATGTCCTTCTGGATGTCGGCCAGGATTTTTTCCACCACCGGATACGATTCCGGGTGCACCGCCGACGCGTCCAGCGGGTTGTCGCCGCCCATCACGCGCAGGAACCCGGCCGCTTGTTCGAAGGTCTTGTCGCCCAGGCGCGGCACGGATTTCAGGGCTGCGCGCGAAGTGAACGCTCCCTTCGCATCGCGGTAGGTGACGATGGCCTGGGCCACCGACGACGACAGGCCGGACACCCGCGCCAGCAACGGCGCCGAGGCGGTGTTCACATCCACGCCCACGGCGTTGACGCAATCCTCGACCACGGCGTCCAGCGTGCGCGCCAGCTGGGTCTGCGAGACGTCGTGCTGGTACTGGCCGACGCCGATCGATTTCGGATCGATCTTGACCAGCTCGGCCAGCGGGTCCTGCAGGCGGCGCGCGATCGACACGGCGCCGCGCAGCGACACGTCCATGTCCGGCAATTCCTTGGAGGCATATTCGGACGCCGAGTACACCGACGCGCCCGCCTCGGAGACCACGATCTTGCTCATTTTTTGCTCAGGGAAGCGCTTCAGCAGATCCTGCGCCAGCTTGTCGGTTTCGCGCGAAGCGGTGCCGTTGCCGATCGAGATCAGCGAGACGTTGTGCTTGGCGGCCAGCTTGCCCAGGGTGTGCAGCGACCCTTCCCAGTCGTTTTTCGGCTGGTGCGGATAGATCACGGCGGTGTCCATCACCTTGCCGGTGGCGTCCACCACCGCCACCTTGACGCCGGTGCGCAGGCCGGGGTCCAGGCCCATGGTGGCGCGCTGGCCGGCCGGCGCCGCCAGCAGCAGGGCTTTCAGGTTGGTGGCAAAGACGTTGATGGCGTCCAGCTCGGACTTTTCGCGCAGGGCACCCATCAGCTCCGTTTCGAGGTGCATGAAGCTTTTCACGCGCCAGGTCCAGCGCGCGGTGTCGGACAGCCATTTGTCGGCCGGGCGGCCGGCATTCTTGATGCCGAAGCGGGCGGCGATGCGGCTTTCGCACGGATTGTGCGGCGCGTCCCACTTCGGTTTCTCGGCTTCGGTATCGAGGCGCAGAGTGACGTCCAGTACGCCTTCGCGGCGGCCGCGCATCAGCGCCAGGGCGCGGTGCGACGGCACGCTGGCCAACGATTCGGAATAATCGAAATAATCGGCGAATTTTTCGCCCTCTTCTTGCTTACCTTCAATAACTTTCGATTCAACAATGCCATGATCCTGCACATATTCGCGCAAGGATTGCAGCAGGGTCGCATCTTCGGCGAAGCGTTCCATCAGGATCTGGCGCGCGCCGTCGAGCGCGGCCTTGGTGTCGGCCACGCCCGGATTGTTGCCGTCGGCGGTGGTAAATGCTTCGCGCAGGTAGTTGGCGGCTTCGGTTTCCGGGTGCAGTTCCGGATTGGCCAGCAGGCCGTCGGCCAGCGGCGCGAGGCCGGCTTCGATGGCGATCTGGGCCTTGGTGCGGCGTTTTTGTTTGTACGGAAGATATAAGTCTTCCAGACGGGTCTTGTCTTCTGCATGCATGACAGCATCTAACAGCTCTGGTGTCATCTTGTTCTGCTCGGTGATCGAGGCCACGATGCTGGCGCGGCGCTCTTCCAGCTCGCGCAGGTAGCGCAGGCGTTCCTCGAGCAGGCGCAGCTGGGTGTCATCCAGCCCGCCAGTGACTTCCTTGCGGTAACGCGCGATGAAGGGCACGGTGGCGCCCTCGTCCAGCAGGGTGATGGCGGCGGCAACCTGGACCGGCTTGGCGGACAGTTCCAGGGCGAGACGTTGTTCGATGGAAGGCAACATGGTGGTGATTCCTAGACAGACAAGCCCGGAATAATACGACATCGGTACGAAGTTGCCAGTCTTGACAGCTGAATTGGACTGTGAACGTGGGCCAGCCCACCTCCGGAAGAGGGGTTTATTAAAGAATCCGTCAACACGAAGGCCGTGATGGCGGATAATATTGCCTGTTGCCGTTTTTGAACCATCTTTGAACAATACATGCGACCCATGGATTTTACCCGCGACGACGCCCCTGCCGCCCCCGCTGCTCCAGCACCGGCTCCTGCACGCCCTGCGCCGCCCGCGAATCAATTGTCGTACGCCGTGGCCACCTGGCTGCAGCGCGTGGATGCGGCAGCGCACCCCAAAGCCAGGCTGACGCCACCGCCGGCAGAAGGCGATCCCAAGCAGCAGACGCAGTACAAGCTGATTTACGTGCTGGCGCCCACCAGCGGCGGCCGCCACGTGGCGCTGTGCCTGTACAAGGCACGCTTGCGGCCGAACGGCGACGTGGCCGCGGCCACCCCGGTCAGCGAAGTGTTCTCGCTGCTGTCGACCCCGCCAACCTTCCTGGCGCCCGGCGATGAAGACCTGATCCGCTTCTTCGTGGCCATGCGCAGCGGCCAGAATTCCCAGACCGGCTCGGCCACCGAGCCGCGCGGCAAGATCGGCGCGGCCCTGCTGCAAATGTTGGCAGAGCAAGATAAGTTGTTGTGGGCAAATTCCTGGTCCGACGTCGGCAACGGCCTGGTGTATCCGCTGAAAGGCGGCGTGCTGCGCGAGGCCAACCTGGCCTGGCGCGAGGAAGGCAAGGGTCTGCGGCTGGGCTGGCAGGTGCAACCGGTGCCGGGCGCCAAGCACGCCGGGCCCGACCAGGTCGACTACATGCTGCCGACCGATCCGCCGTGGTACATCGACAACCTGTCCTGCGGCGTGCTGCAACTGAACCAGGGCGGCACCGAGATTCCGCTGGCCGATTTGCAGGCGCTGGTGGCGCAGGCGCCGCTGCTGACCAATAACGACAAGCTGCGTGTGTCGCAGCTGCTGCTGGCGCACGGTTTGCAGGGGCTGATGCCGCTGCCGCAGGCGCTGCCGCAGCGGGTGCGCGACGACGTCAAGCCGCGTCCGGTGCTGACGCTGGATGCCGCCATGCTGGCCGACGGTTCGTTGCAGCGCTGGAACGACTTTGCCGTGCTGTCCTTCGATTACGACGGCGAGCGCGTCTCGTTCGACCCGTCGCAACGCGTGGTGCGCCAGAAGGGCGACGTCACCGAAATCATCCAGCGCAACGAGAGCGCCGAGGCGGACGCGCTGACGCTGCTGAGCGAACGCCATTTCGCGGCGCCCACCACGCTGCCGCTGAGCAGCGTCAAGGGCGGCCTGCTGCTGCCGAGCCAGGCAGAGTGGATACGCTTTGCCCGCGACGGCATTCCGGCGCTGAAGGAAGCCGGCTGGAAAATCGAAAAAACCGTCAAATACCGCTACGACACGGTGGACGTCGGCGACTGGTACGCCGAGGTGGTGGAAGACGAGGCCGATGGCGGCCGCGCCTGGTTCGACCTGGAGCTGGGCATCGTGGTCAATCAGCAGCGCGTGCCGCTGCTGCCGGTGCTGGTGCAACTGATCCGCAACGCACCCAACGATTTCAATCCGAAAGTCATCGCCCACCACGGCGAGGAAGACCAGATGCTGGCCAACCTGCCGGACGGCACCCGCGTCACCCTGCCCTGGGGCCGCGTGCGTCCCATCCTGGCCACGCTGGGCGAGCTGTACTTCAGCGACAAGATCAGGAACTCGCTGCACATGGCCACCCTGGATGCCGCGCGTCTGGACGAGCTGGCCCGCAACGTGGACATGGAATGGACTGGCGGCGAAGAATTGCGCGAGATGGGCGCCCGTCTGAACCAGTTCGGCTCGGTCAAGCGTGTCGCCACCCCGGCCGGCCTGCAGGCGACACTGCGCGATTATCAGACCGACGGCCTGTCGTGGATGCAGTTCCTGCGCGAATACGGCTTTGCCGGCATCCTGGCCGACGACATGGGCCTGGGCAAGACGGTGCAGACCCTGGCGCACATCCTGGTCGAGAAGGAAGCCGGCCGCCTGACCGCGCCGGCGCTGGTGATCGCGCCGACCAGCCTGATGGGCAACTGGCAGGAGGAAGCCGCGCACTTCGCGCCGGGTCTGAAGGTGCTGCTGCTGCAGGGCAAGGACCGCATGGCGCAGTTCGACCAGATCGACGAGGCCGACCTGGTGCTGACCACCTACGCCCTGCTGCCGCGCGACGAGGAAAAACTGCGCGAGCACGATTTCCACCTGGTGATCCTGGACGAATCGCACTACATCAAGAACACCCGCTCCAAGGCGGCGCAGAGCGCCAGCCTGCTGCGCGCCCGTCATCGGCTGTGCCTGTCCGGCACGCCGCTGGAAAACCACCTGGGCGAGCTGTGGTCGCAATTCCACTTCCTGCTGCCCGGCCTGCTGGGCGACGAGAAGAACTTCAACACCGTGTTCCGTCATCCGATCGAGCGCCAGGACGACCCGCTGCGCCGCGCGCTGCTGAACCGCCGCATCAAGCCTTTCCTGCTGCGCCGGACCAAGGACAGCGTGGCCAAGGAGCTGCCGCCGAAGACCGAGATGGTGCGCAAGGTCGAGCTGACCGGCCCGCAGCGCGACCTGTACGAAACCGTGCGCCTGGCCATGGACCAGAAAGTGCGCGAGGAGATCGACCGCAAGGGCGTGGCGCGCAGCCAGATCGTGATCCTGGAAGCGTTGCTCAAGCTGCGCCAGGTCTGCTGCGATCCGCGGCTGGTGAAGTCCGGCACCAAGAAGCAGCAGGCCGCCGGCTCGGCCAAGCTGACCGACCTGATGCAGATGATCGAGGACTTGCTGGAAGAAAAACGCAAGATCCTGGTGTTCTCGCAATTCACCAGCATGCTGGAGTTGATCGAGGAAGAACTGGAGTCGCGCGACATCCCGTACGCGCTGCTGACCGGCGACACCAAGGACCGCAGCGCGCAGGTGGCGGCGTTCCAGCAGGGCGCCGTGCCTATCTTCCTGATATCGCTGAAGGCGGGCGGCGTCGGCCTCAACCTGACCGCCGCCGACACCGTGATCCACTATGATCCGTGGTGGAATCCGGCGGCGGAAAACCAGGCCACCGACCGCGCCTGGCGTATCGGCCAGGACAAGCCCGTGTTTGTGTATAAACTGATTGCCAAGGGCACGCTGGAAGAAAAGATTCAGATCTTGCAGCAGAAAAAGTCCGATCTGGCGCAGTCCATCCTGGCGGAAGGCGAGTCGCAGAAAATGGCGCTCACCCAGGAAGACCTGCAGCAAATCTTCGCACCCTTGGTGGAGTAGAACGGCATGCAGACAGTGGCGGAACTCCAGGCAGCACTGCAACAATCCCATGCCAACGAGGCCCGCTACCGGCTGCTGCTGGAACACAGCAGCGAGATCAGCTGGATGGCCGACGTGGTCAGCGGCCGGCTGACCTGGCTGAGTCCGGCGGCCGAACGCCAGTTCGGCTACACACTGGACACCGCGCAAAGCCTGGCGTCCGGCCTGCTCAGGGACTTGCCGACGCGGCTGGCGCGCTATGCCGAGGGCGACCTCAGCCGACGGCGCCTGCTGCGCGAGACCGAGCTGCCGCACAGCGACGGCCGCATGGTGCCGGTCGAAATCGAATCCACCCTGATCCTCGACGCCGGCGGCGTGCCGGTCACGGTGCTCGGCTTCGTGCGCGACCTGAGCGCCCGGCGCGAGCTGGCGGCGCAGCAGAAAAAGTTCGCGTCCATGCTGTCGCACGAATTCCGCACCCCGCTGTCGACCATCGACGGCGCCGTGCAGCGGCTGGAAATGACCGGCGCCCACCACGACGAAGGCACGCGCAAGCGCTACCGCAAGATCCAGACCGCGGTCGACCGCATGCTGGCCATGCTGGACGAGTACCTGTCGCCGGAGCGCATGGCCAGCATCGGCCGCGAGCGCCAGCCCAACGAAATCAACCCCGCCCACCTGCTGCAGAGCGCCGCCGAGCAGGCGCAGCGGCGGCGCAAATCCGTCACCGCCCACACCCAGGGCTTGCCGCAATGGCTGCGCTGCGATCCGGCCGGCATGCGTTTATGCCTTGAAATTTTGCTCGACAATGCAATAAAGTACACACAAGATAATATTCCGATAGAATTGATAGGAAGAATTGCAACGGAAGGTGGCGTCGAGTTGTTGGTGCGCGATCACGGCGCCGGGATCGCGGAGGCGGAATTGCCGCACATCTTCGACAAGGCCTACCGGGGCAGTAATGCGGCTGGCGTGCCCGGTTCGGGCCTGGGCTTATATATGGCGCGTTCGATTGTGGACGTGCACGGCGGAACGGTTACTGCTCGAAATGTTTCTGAAAGCGGCACGGAATTTCGGATTTGGCTGCCGGTGGCGGCCAATGCCGGTAAAAACCTTGCGCGAGAGGATGGCAGCAGTGATAATTCCTCGGACGCAAGCTCATAGCAGGGCGGGCCTGAGCACGCTTGCGCACTAACCGATGGAATGGCGCATCAATGACGCAAATACTCATCGTGGAAGACAATCTGGACTACGCCGAGGAAATGGCCGAGTTCCTGACTGAGCTTGAGCACGAGGTGCATATCACCAACAACGCCAGCGACATGTGGTCGGCCCTGAGCCAAGGCAACGTCGGCGTGGTCGTACTGGACCTGGGCCTGCCGGACGAGGATGGCTTCAATGTCATCCCGCGCATGCGCCAGCTGTACCCGCAGATTGGACTATTGGTACTCACTGGCCGCGTCGCGTTCGACAACCGCATCCTTGGCTTGCGCCTGGGGGCGGATCACTACCTGACCAAGCCTATCAAATTTCCGGAACTGGCGGCGCACATCGAGGCGCTGGACCGCCGCGTCGGTCCGCAGGAAACGATCCCGGCGCCGAGCAAGTGGACCTTGCGCGTCAGCGCGCGCCAGCTGGAGTTGCAGGGCATGGCCATCACGCTGACCGAAAAGGAATGCAACTTTCTGCATCTGCTGACGATCAACACCCGGCCGGTGCCGCGCCAGGTGATCGTGGCCGGCATCGGCGGCGACGATCCGGACGCCGGACGCCGCGTGGACATGCTGGTCTACCGCCTGCGCAAAAAGGCGCGCACCGGCCTGGGCCAGGATCTGCCGCTGCGCAGCGCTTATGGCGAGGGCTACAGCCTGTCCGCCAGCTTCAACCTGTCTTGAAGGGACAGAGTCAGGCGCAATTTTTATTTCCCGAAATTAATTAGGGACATAGTCATGCGGCGAGGGGTAGAATCGGTGCTTCTC
This sequence comes from Duganella callida, assembly GCF_004614165.1. Lineage (GTDB taxonomy): Bacteria > Pseudomonadota > Gammaproteobacteria > Burkholderiales > Burkholderiaceae_D > Rugamonas > Rugamonas callida. Next base: position 34,579 of record NZ_SPVG01000129.1, read on the forward strand.
CGATCTACCCTTTGTTATTGTATGGCACGCTTGCCCCGATTAATCGTTCCCCACCAGCCGCACCATGTCATCCAGACCGGCGCCAACAACCAGGACGTCTTCCTGGACGCCAACGACTACCAATCCTTCCTCGGCTGGCTGCGCGCTGCCGCCAAAACCTACAAAGTGGCGGTGCATGCCTACGTGCTGATGCCGAATCACCTGCATCTGCTGGTCACCCCGTCTGACGACAACGGCCTGGCGCAGATGATGCAGCTGATCGGGCGCTACTACGTCCCCTATTTCAATCAGAAATACAGCCGCAGCGGCACCCTGTGGAACGGCCGCTACAAAACCTCCCTGATCGATGCTGACGAATACTTCATGTTGTGCAGCCGCTACATCGAATCCAACCCCGTGCGGGCCGGATTGGTGAGCAGGATGGAAGATTACCCTTGGTCCAGCTACTGCCATCATGCCGGCATCCGGCCGGATGGCCTGGTGATCGACCACGCCAAGTTCTGGGAACTTGGCAACACCCCTTTCCAGCGCGAGGCAGCCTACGTAGCCCTGGCCCAGCCGCTGAGCCAGGATGAAATCACCGTCATCAGCAAAGCGCTGCTGAAAGGCTGGCCACTGGGTTCCGAACAATTCCAGACCGCTTTGCAGCACAAAGTCAAACGTCAAGTCTTGCCCGCCAAGCGCGGCCGCCCCTTCAAAACCAAGCCAGCTTAACAGTCGGGGTCAGAGCCGACATTCGGACAGGAGCTCAGCCGTAACGGCCTCACGGCAGGGTTCGTGTCCGAATGTCGGCTCTGAGCACGACTCTGTCCCTATTTAAAAAAATCAGCGACTTTGGGGGAATTAATTCGACTCCGACCCTAATTGTTATTGTTGAAGTTTACGCTGCATTGCACTAACCTTGGTTCTCAGCCAATAAGTTCTGGAGTTCACCGCCATGAAAGCGCAAGGTCTTTACGATCCGTCCAATGAACACGACGCCTGTGGTGTCGGTTTCGTCGCCCATATCAAGGGCAACAAGAGTCACTCGATTGTGGAACAGGGTCTGCTGATCTTGAAGAATCTGGACCACCGCGGCGCGGTAGGCGCGGACCCGCTGATGGGCGACGGCGCCGGTATCCTGATCCAGATCCCGGACCAGTATTACCGCGATGAGATGGCCAAGCAGGGCGTGGAACTGCCGCCGCCAGGCGAATACGGCGTCGGTATGGTGTTCTTGCCGAAGGAAAACGCTTCGCGCATCGCCTGTGAACAGGAAATCGAGCGCGCCGTGCGCGCCGAAGGCCAGGTGGTGCTGGGCTGGCGTAACGTGCCGGTCGATTGCGAGATGCCGATGTCGCCGACCGTGCGCGCCAAGGAGCCGGTGATCCGCCAGATCTTCATCGGCCGCGGCGCCGATATCATGGTGACCGATGCGCTGGAACGTAAGCTGTATGTGATCCGCAAGTCGTCCGGCCACGCCATCCAGGCGCTGAAGCTGATCCACGGTAAAGAATTCTTCGTGGCCTCGATGTCGGCCCGTACCATCGTCTACAAGGGTCTGCTGCTGGCCGACCAGGTCGGCGTCTACTATAAAGACCTGCAGGATGCGCGCTGCATTTCGGCGCTGGCGCTGGTGCACCAGCGTTTCTCGACCAACACCTTCCCTGAGTGGCCGCTGGCCCACCCTTACCGCCTGATCGCCCACAACGGCGAGATCAACACGGTCAAGGGCAATTTCAACTGGATGCGCGCGCGCGAAGGGGTGATGAAGTCGGCCGTGCTGGGCGAAGACCTCGGCAAGCTGTTCCCGCTGATTTATGAAGGTCAGTCGGATACCGCCTGCTTCGACAACGCGCTGGAACTGCTGCTGATGGCAGGCTATCCGCTGGCCCAGGCGATGATGATGATGATCCCGGAAGCCTGGGAAAATCACGGCACGATGGACGACAATCGCCGCGCGTTCTACGAATATCACGCCGCCATGATGGAACCGTGGGACGGCCCGGCGGCCATGGCCTTCACCGACGGCCGCTACATCGGCGGCACGCTGGACCGCAACGGTCTGCGTCCGGCCCGCTACATCGTCACCGACGACGATCTGGTGGTGATGGCCTCGGAATCGGGCGTGCTGCCGATCCCGGAATCGAAAATCATCCAGAAGTGGCGTCTGCAGCCAGGCAAGATGTTCCTGATCGACCTGGAAGCCGGCCGCATCGTCGATGACAAGGAACTGAAGGACACCTACGCCAACGCCAAGCCATACAAGGCGTGGATCAACGCGGTGCGCATCAAGCTGAACGAAATCAAGCTGAGCGAAAGCCAGCTGGCGCACAACCGCGCCAAGGACAAGCCGGCCCAGGGCGAGAAGGCCGTGCCCTCGCTGCTGGACCGTCAGCAAGCCTTCGGCTACACCCAGGAAGACCTGAAGTTCCTGATGGCGCCAATGGCCGCCGCCGGCGAGGAAGCCACCGGCTCGATGGGCAATGACTCGCCGCTGGCCGTCATGTCCAACAAGCTGAAGCCGCTGTACAACTATTTCAAGCAGCTGTTCGCCCAGGTGACCAACCCGCCGATCGATCCGATCCGCGAGGCGATGGTGATGTCGCTGGTGTCGTTCATCGGCCCGAAGCCGAACCTGCTGGATACCAACAACGTCAACCCGCCGATGCGCCTGGAAGTGTCGCAGCCGGTGCTGGGCTTCGACGACATGGAGCGTCTGCGCAACATCAGCCTGCATACCGGCGGCAAGTTCAAGTCGTACGAGCTGGGTATCTGCTATCCGCTGGCCTGGGGCAAGGAAGGCGTGGAAGCCTGCCTGGCCTCGCTGTGCGCGGAAGCGGTCGATGCGGTCAAGTCCGGCCACAACATCCTGATCGTGTCCGACCGTTCGATCGGCCCGGACCGCGTGGCGATCCCGGCCCTGCTGGCGACCTCGACCATCCACCAGCATCTGGTCAGCAAGGGCCTGCGCGCCTCGACCGGCCTGGTGGTGGAAACCGGCTCGGCCCGCGAAACCCACCATTTCGCGCTGCTGGCCGGCTACGGCGCGGAAGCGATCCACCCGTACCTGGCGATGGAAACCCTGGCCGAAATGGCGCAGGGCATGCCGGGCGACATGTCGGCGGAAAAGGCCATCTACAACTTCACCAAGGCGGTCGGCAAGGGCCTGATGAAGGTGATGTCCAAGATGGGTATCTCGACCTATATGTCGTACTGCGGCGCGCAGATCTTCGAGGCGGTCGGCCTGAACAAGTCGCTGGTGGACAAGTATTTCAAGGGCACCTCGTCGAAAGTGGAGGGCATCGGCCTGTTCGAAGTGGCCGAAGAGGGCCTGCGCCTGCATAATCTGGCCTTCGGCAACGATCCGGTGCTGGCCAACCACCTGGACGCGGGCGGCGAGTATGCCTTCCGTATCCGCGGCGAAGACCACCTGTGGACCCCGGACGCGATCGCCAAGCTGCAGCATTCGACCCGCGCCAACAATTACTCCAGCTATAAGGAGTACGCGCAGATCATCAACGATCAGAGCAAGCGCCACCTGACCCTGCGCGGCCTGTTCGAGTTCAAGATCGATCCGAGCAAGGCGATTCCGCTGGATGAAGTGGAACCGGCCAAGGAAATCGTCAAGCGTTTCGCCACCGGCGCGATGTCGATGGGCTCGATCTCGACCGAGGCGCACGCGACCCTGGCGGTGGCCATGAACCGCATCGGCGGCAAGTCCAACACCGGCGAAGGCGGCGAGGATCCATCGCGCTACACCATGGAGTTGAAGGGCATCAAGATCAAGCAGGGCGAGACCATGGGTTCCGTCATGGGCAAGGACCAGATGGTGGTCGATATCCCGCTGCAGGAGGGCGACTCGCTGCGTTCGCGCATCAAGCAGGTGGCGTCGGGCCGTTTCGGCGTGACCGCGGCTTACCTGAACTCGGCCGACCAGATCCAGATCAAGATGGCGCAGGGCGCCAAGCCGGGCGAAGGCGGCCAGCTGCCGGGCCACAAGGTGTCGGAATACATCGCCACGTTGCGCTTCTCGGTGCCGGGCGTGGGCCTGATCTCGCCGCCGCCGCACCACGATATCTATTCGATCGAAGACCTGGCGCAGCTGATCCACGATCTGAAGAACGCCAATCCGCGCGCGTCGATCTCGGTCAAGCTGGTGTCGGAAGTGGGTATCGGCACCGTGGCCGCCGGCGTCACCAAGGCCAAGGCCGACCACGTGGTGGTGGCCGGCCATGACGGCGGCACCGGCGCCTCGCCGCTGTCCTCGGTCAAGCACGCCGGCACGCCGTGGGAACTGGGTCTGGCGGAAACGCAGCAGACCTTGGTGCTGAACGGCCTGCGCAGCCGCATCCGCGTCCAGGCCGACGGCCAGATGCGTACCGGCCGCGACGTGGTGATCGCCGCCCTGCTGGGCGCCGACGAGATCGGCTTCGCCACCGCGCCGCTGGTGGTGGAAGGCTGCATCATGATGCGCAAGTGCCACCTGAACACCTGCCCGGTCGGCGTCGCGACGCAAGATCCGGTGCTGCGTGCCAAGTTCTCGGGCAAGCCTGAATATGTGGTCAATTACTTCTTCTTCGTCGCCGAGGAAGCGCGCCAGATCATGGCGCAGCTGGGTATCCGCACCTACGACGAGCTGATCGGCCGCGTCGACCTGCTGGACAAGTCGAAGGCGATCACCCACTGGAAAGCCCAGGGTCTGGACTTCAGCAACATCTTCTACCAGCCGGAGGTGCCGGCCGGCGACGCGGTGTATCACACCATGGAGCAGGATCACGGTCTGGACAAGGCGCTCGATCACAAGCTGATCGCACAGGCCAAGGCGGCGCTGGAAAAAGGCGAGCGCGTGTCGTTCATCTCGCCGGTGAAGAACCTGAACCGCACCGTCGGCACCATGCTGTCGGGCGAGGTGGCCAAGCGCTACGGCCACGCCGGTCTGCCGGACGATACCATCCACATCCAGCTGCAGGGCACCGCCGGCCAGTCGGCCTGCGCTTTCCTGGCGCACGGCATCACCATCGACCTGGTCGGCGAGGGTAACGACTATGTCGGCAAGGGCTTGTCCGGCGGCCGCATCATCGTGCGTCCGAACACCGAGTTCCGCGGCTGGGCGGTGAACAACATCATCATCGGCAACACCGTGCTGTACGGCGCGATTGCCGGTGAAGCGTTCTTCAACGGCGTCGCCGGCGAGCGTTTCGCGGTGCGCAACTCGGGCGCCACCGCCATCGTCGAAGGTACCGGCGACCACGGTTGCGAGTACATGACCGGCGGCACCGTGGTGGTGCTGGGCCATACCGGCCGTAACTTCGCGGCCGGCATGTCGGGCGGCATCGCCTACGTCTACGATCCGGACGGCGATTTCGAATCGCGCTGCAATACGTCCATGGTGACGCTGGAGCCGGTGCTGACCGCCAAGGAGCAGGCGGCGCAGAGCGACACCTGGCACATCCAGCACAAGGACCATGGCCGCGAGGCGGACGAGGTGATCCTCAAGCGTCTGATCGAGCGCCACTTCAAGCACACCGGCAGCACCCGTGCGCGCCTGTTGCTGGACAGCTGGGCCGAGGCGCGCGGCAAGTTCGTGAAAGTCTTCCCGAGCGAGTACAAGCGCGCACTGGCCGAAATGGCCGAAGACGTGGCGAACGAAGCCGCATCCGCTCAACCGATCGCTGCCTGATGGCCGCCGTACAGAATTAAAGGAACTATTGTGGGTAAAATCACCGGCTTCATGGAATTCCAGCGTCAGGAAGAAAGCTATCTGCCGCCAGCGACGCGTCTGAAAAACTATGCGGAATTCGTCATTCCGCTGACCAACGAGCAAGCCAAGATCCAGGGCGCGCGCTGCATGGATTGCGGCATCCCGTTCTGCAACAACGGCTGCCCGGTCAACAACATCATCCCGGACTGGAACGACCTGGTGTATCGCGGCAACTATCGCGAGGCGCTGGACACCCTGCACTCGACCAACAACTTCCCGGAATTCACCGGCCGCATCTGCCCGGCGCCGTGCGAAGCCGCCTGTACCCTGGGCATCAGCGAAGATCCGGTCGGCATCAAGTCGATCGAACACAAGATCATCGATGAAGGCTGGGAACACGGCTGGGTGGTGCCGCAGCCGGCGGCCAAACAGACCGGCAAGAAGGTCGCCGTGGTCGGTTCCGGCCCCGCCGGCCTGGCCGCGGCCCAGCAGCTGGCACGCGCCGGCCATGCCGTGACGGTGTTCGAGAAAGCCGACCGCGTCGGCGGCCTGCTGCGTTACGGCATCCCTGACTTCAAGATGGAAAAGTCGCACATCGACCGCCGCGTCAAGCAGATGGAGGCGGAAGGCGTGGTGTTCCGCACCTCGGTTTTGATCGGCAAGGACTTCCCGGCCAACGTCAACAACTGGGCCAAGGAAACCATCTTCCCCGAAGACTTGCAGAAGGACTTCGACGCGGTGGTGCTGGCCGGAGGCGCGGAAGCCCCGCGCGATCTGCCGGTGCCGGGCCGCGAGCTGAAGGGCGTGCACTTCGCCATGGACTTCCTGCCGCAGCAAAACAAGGTCAACGCCGGCGACAAGCTGAAGGACCAGATCAAGGCCGCCGGCAAGAACGTGATCGTGATCGGCGGCGGCGACACCGGTTCCGACTGCGTGGGCACCTCCAACCGTCAGGGTGCCGCCTCGGTGACCCAGTTCGAACTGATGCCGATGCCGCCCGAGCAGGAAAACAAGCCGCTGGTCTGGCCATACTGGCCGACCAAGCTGCGCACCTCGTCGTCGCACGAGGAAGGCTGCGAGCGCGACTGGGCCGTCGCCACCAAGCGCCTGGAAGGCAAGGGCGGCAAGGTCGAAAAGCTGGTCGCCTGCCGCGTCGAGTGGAAGGACGGCAAGATGAGCGAAGTGCCGAACTCGGAATTCGAAATGAAGGCCGACCTGGTATTCCTGGCCATGGGCTTCGTCGCGCCGGTGGCCAACATCCTGGATGCCTTCGGTGTCGACAAGGATGCACGCGGCAACGCCAAGGCCAGCACCGACGGCGAAGGCTGCTACAAGACTTCCGTCCCCAACGTCTTTGCCGCCGGCGACATGCGCCGCGGCCAGTCGCTGGTGGTCTGGGCGATCCGCGAAGGCCGCCAGTGCGCGCGCGCGGTCGATGAGTTCCTGATGGGTAGTTCCGAACTGCCGCGCTAATTACTGGCACGGCATTCAGGTCCAACCTGACTCCGCCGGGCGCAGATGGGCGATCCCCACCTGCCCCGGTTTTTTTTATTCCAGAGCATGTTGCGATGCAACAATGTAACATTTCGTTCCCGGTGTAAATTGCTGACTCGGGGTTCAGTAGTGTTGTATTATCTACTACGTTATCGTGCCTGCCAGTGTGCCTTCTGCAGAGATTGACCTTTCTGCACTACAATACGGCATTAAAAAATAATGAGCTCAGTCGTGCCTAATCTCGTCGAAATCCGCGATCTACACTTCACATATGGCAAGCGGGCTATCCTGACCGGCCTGAATATGGACTTTCCGAAAGGAAAGGTGGTGGCCATCATGGGTGGTTCGGGCAGCGGCAAGACCACGGTATTGCGCCTGATCGGCGGCCAGCTGCGTCCGCAGAAGGGCCACGTCAAGGTGCAGGGCCAGGTGGTCCACAAGCTGAATACCGCCGGCCTGTACCTGCTGCGCCGCAAGATGGGCATGCTGTTCCAGCATGGCGCGCTGTTCACCGATCTGACGGTGTTCGAGAATGTCGCCTTCCCGCTGCGCGAGCATACCGATCTGACGGAAGAACTGATCCGCAACCTGGTGCTGATGAAGCTGCAGGCGGTGGGCCTGCGCAACGCCGCCAGGCTGAAGCCGGCCGAAATCTCGGGCGGCATGGCGCGCCGCGTGGCGCTGGCGCGTTCGATCGCGCTGGACCCGGAACTGATCATGTACGACGAGCCGTTCGCCGGCCTCGACCCGATCTCGATGGGCGTCACCGCCAACCTGATCCGTAACCTCAACACGGCGCTGGGTTCGACCACCATCCTGGTGTCGCACGACGTCAAGGAAAGCTTCGCCATCGCCGACTATGTTTATTTCCTGTCGCAGGGCAAAATCGTCGCGCACGGCACGCCGGCCGAGATGATGGTGTCCACCGACCCGTATGTGAAGCAGTTCGTCAACGCGGAAGCGGACGGCCCGGTGCCGTTCCACTATCCAGGCAAGTCCCTGGCCGACGATCTGGGCCTGGGAGTACAAGTATGACTGTCAAGAACTGGTTGTCGCGGCTGGGCGCAGGCCTGCGCGATTATGTGGAAAGCACCGGCTACGGCGCGCGCACCTTCGCCACCATGCTGGGGCTGTCGCCGGGCCTGCTGAAGCGGCCGCGCCTGCTGGTCGAGCAGCTGCATTTCATCGGCAATTACTCGATGCTGATCATCACCCTGTCCGGCCTGTTCGTCGGTATGGTGCTGGGCCTGCAGGGTTATTACACGCTCAACAAATACGGCGCCGAGCAGTCGCTGGGTCTGCTGGTGGCCCTGGGCCTGACGCGCGAACTGGGACCGGTGATCACCGCCCTGCTGTTCGCCGGTCGCGCCGGCACTTCGTTGACCGCGGAAATCGGCCTGATGAAGGCCGGCGAGCAGTTGTCGGCGATGGAAATGATGGCGGTCAACCCGATCCAGCGCGTGCTGGCGCCGCGTTTCTGGGCCGGCGTGATCGCGGTGCCGCTGCTGGCCTCGGTGTTCAGCGCCGTGGGCGTGCTGGGCGGCTGGCTGGTCGGCGTCAAGCTGATCGGTGTCGATGACGGCGCCTTCTGGTCGCAGATGCAGGCGGGTGTGGATATCTGGAAAGATATCTACAACGGCTTCGCCAAGAGCGTGGTGTTCGGCATCGCCATCACCTTCATCGCCCTGTACCAGGGCTACGAGGCGCAGCCGACGCCGGAGGACGTGGCGCGCGCCACCACGCGCACGGTCGTGATTTCATCGCTGATGATCTGGTGGCTGGACTTCATGATGACGGCGCTGATGTTCAGCAAATAAAAGATTAAGAATTGAGGAATAAGAATATGCAACGCAAATCTCTGGATGTCTGGGTCGGTCTGTTCATCGTCGTCGGCGTGGCCGCGCTGATGTTCCTGGCGCTCAAGGCCGGCAACATGGGCTCGCTGTCGTTCGCCAAGACCTACACCATCACCGCCAAGTTCGACAATATCGGCAGCCTGCGTCCGCAGGCGCCGGTGAAGGCCGCCGGCGTGGTGGTAGGCCGTGTGGGAGAGATCAAGTTTGATGACAAGAGTTATCAGGCGCTGGTAACCTTGAACATGGAAGAAGGTTACAAATTCCCAAAAGACAGCTCGGCCAAGATTCTCACCGCTGGCCTGCTGGGCGAACAATACGTCGGCATCGAAGCCGGCGGCGATACCATCAATCTGGCTGAGGGCGGCAAGATCGCCCGCACCCAATCGGCTGCCGTTCTGGAAGACCTGATCAATCAGTTTATCTACAGCAAGGCTGCAGAAGGAAAGGACAATAAATGACCCGTACCCTGAAACACCTCCGTCAAGCCGCGCTGGCGCTGGGCGTCACTGCCATGCTGGCCGGCTGCGCCGGTCCGAATCCGCGCGATCCGTACGAAAGCTACAACCGCGCCATGTTCAGTTTCAACGATACGGTCGATACCTATGCCCTGAAACCGGTGGCCACCGTCTACAAGGACGTGCTGCCGTCGTTCGTGCAGACCGGCGTGAACAACTTCTTCGGCAACCTGGCCGATGCCTGGACCGCCGTGAATAACCTGCTGCAAGGCAAGGGCGAGGAAGGCATGTCGGACGTCAGCCGCTTCGCGCTGAACTCGACGCTGGGTATCCTCGGCCTGTTCGACATCGCCTCCGAAGCCGGCCTGCAGAAGCACAAGGAAGACTTCGGCCAGACCCTGGGCGTGTGGGGCGTGGAATCCGGCCCCTACCTGGTGCTGCCGCTGCTGGGGCCGTCGACCGTGCGCGACACCGTGGCGCTGCCGGCCGACATCGTCGGCGACATCTGGCGCTACAAGGACCCGACCAATGTGCGCAACATCGGCACCGGTATCCGCGTGATCGATACCCGCGCCAATCTGCTGGACGCCTCCAGCCTGCTGGAAGACGCCGCCCTGGACCGCTACGAATTCCTGCGCGACGGCTATCTGCAGCGCCGCGAAAGCCAGATCCATCCGGACGGCGACGGCGCTGCCGCCAAGCCTAAAAAAGATGACGGCGCGGAAACTTCCGCACCGGTGTCATCCGAATCGGCCCCAAAAGAGTTAAACTCCGGCACACCGGCTGCTAAACCAGACAGCCAGTAAGATCCGAAGAACAACTCCGAGAGGCAGATACTGATGAACTTCATTAAAAAATTTATTGCTTTGGCAACTGTTTCGCTGGCTTTCACCGGCGTCGCATCGGCGCAGGAAGCGCCTGACGTGCTGGTCAAGCGCATCAGCGACGATGTGATCAATACCGCCAAGAATGACAAGGCGATCCAGGCCGGCGACACCAAGAAAGTCATGGACCTGGTGGAAAACAAGATCCTGCCGTATGTCGATTTCCAGCGCATGACTTCGCTGGCGGCCGGCCGTTTCTGGCGTGATGCCTCGTCCGATCAGCAAAAACAGCTGACCGAGCAGTTCCGTACGCTGCTGGTGTTCACCTATTCGGGCGCGCTGTCGCAGGTGAAGGACCAGACCATCGACTTCAAGCCGCTGCGCGCCGATCCGAGCGATACCGAAGTGGAAGTGCGTTCGATGGTCAACATGCCGCGCGGCGAGCCGGTGCCGCTGAACTACCGCGTCGAAAAGACCGCGCAGGGCTGGAAGATCTACGACATTAACGTGCTGGGCGCGTGGCTGGTCGAGACCTACAAGGGCACCTTTGCGTCGGAAATCTCGAAGGGCGGCATGGACGGTCTGATCAAGGCCCTGGCTGAGAAAAACAAAAAACTGGCCAGCAAACCGCTGAACACCAATCCGAAGAAGTAAAATAGCGCCATGAACGCCGTTACCGAACCCATCGACAACCTGCAGTCGCTCACGTCCCTGACCGTGCTCAACGCCTCCGCGGCGCTGGAGCGCGGTTATGCCGCCCTCAAGGCCGGCCAGACCGTGTTCGACCTGCGCCATGTGTTGACGGTGGATTCGGTGGCGGTGTCGGTGATGCTGTCGTGGCAGCGCGCCGCGCAGGAAGCCGGCGTCAAGCTGGAACTGAAAAACCTGCCGCCGGCGCTGCAGAGCCTGACCCGTCTGTACGGCGTGTGCTCGCTGCTGTTCCCCACCGACGTCAAGCTGGACCAGGGTTGCGGCGCCCCCGCCGCCAACCCGGCGCACGAAGAATTCTCGCCGGTGAAAGCGCCGGAATCGGTCTTCAGCAGGAAGACCCAGGTGGAAGGCGACACGGCCTCCCACCATCATCATTGACCTCCGCCCTCTCCTCCGCCTGCAGTAAATCCCGGTCCGGCTCAGCCGGATCAAAATTCCAATATAATTGAACGTTGCCGCAGCCTCAGAGCCGTGGCGCCCCGCATCCTCCCATGCGACGGCGCAGCCGCCGCAACTTACAGATAAGTCAATAATGACAGCAATCCAAATTAGCAATGTAGAGAAGCGCTACAAATCGCTGCAGGCGCTAGGCGGCGTATCGCTCTCGATCGAAGAGGGCGAATTCTTCGGTCTGCTCGGCCCCAACGGCGCTGGCAAGACCACCCTGATTTCCATCATCGCCGGCCTGAACCGCCCGGACGCCGGCTCGGTCAAGATCCACGGCCACGACGTGGTCAGCGAATTCCGCGCCGCGCGCAAGAAGCTGGGCGTGGTGCCGCAGGAACTGGTGTTCGACCCGTTCTTCACGGTGCGCGAGACGCTGCGCCTGCAGTCGGGCTACTTCGGCCTGAAGAACAACGACGCCTGGATCGACGAGGTGATGCACAACCTCGACCTGACCAACAAGGCCGACACCAACATGCGCGCCCTGTCCGGCGGCATGAAGCGCCGCGTGCTGGTGGCGCAGGCGCTGGTGCACAAGCCGCCCGTGATCGTGCTCGACGAGCCGACCGCCGGCGTCGACGTCGAACTGCGCCAGACGCTGTGGAAATTCATCTCGCGCCTGAACCGCGAAGGCCACACCGTGGTGCTGACCACCCACTATCTGGAAGAAGCGCAGGCCATGTGCAAGCGCGTGGCCATGCTCAGGACCGGCAAGATCGTCGCGCTGGACAGCATGGCCTCGCTGCTGCGCCGCATCTCCGGTTCGCAGCTGATCGTCAACCTGACCCACGGCGATTTGCCGGACGATCTGCGCCACCTGATCACGCACCCGGAAACTTCCGAGCACGGCAAGAAGTACAGCCTGCGCATCAACGAATACGCTGAAGTCGAACAGATCCTGGCGCGCCTGCGTCTGTCGGGCGCCGTGGTCGACGAAATGCAATTGCAACAAGCGGATCTGGAAGACATCTTCATCCAGATCATGGAAAAAGGTACCGTATGAACTTCCTCTCCGCCGGCTTCCGCACCCTGGTCTACAAGGAGACCCTGCGTTTCTGGAAAGTCGCCACCCAGACCATCGGCGCGCCGATCCTGACCGCCATGCTGTATCTGCTGATCTTCGGCCACGTGCTGGAAGGCCGCGTCACCGTCTACCAGGACGTCAACTACACCTCGTTCCTGATCCCGGGCCTGGTGATGATGAGCGTGCTGCAGAATTCCTTCGCCAATTCCTCGTCCTCGCTGATCCAGTCCAAGATCACCGGCAACCTGGTGTTCGTGCTGCTGACCCCTTTGTCGCACTGGGAAATCTTCTCGGCCTACGTGATCGCCGCCATGGTGCGCGGCATCGTGGTCGGTTTCGGCGTGTTCGTGGTGACGGCGTGGTTCGCCCACCTGTCGTTCGCGGCGCCGCTGTGGATCGTCGTGTTCGCGCTGCTGGGCGCCGCCATCCTCGGCACCATGGGCCTGATCGCCGGCATCTGGGCCGAGAAATTCGACCAGCTGGCCGCGTTCCAGAACTTCCTGATCGTGCCGCTGACCTTCCTGGCCGGCGTGTTCTACTCGATCCACTCGCTGCCGCCGGTATGGCAGGCGGTATCGCATCTGAACCCGTTCTTCTACATGATCGACGGCTTCCGTTACGGCTTCTTCGGCCAGTCCGACGTCAATCCGCTGCTGAGCGTGGCCATTGTGCTGGCCTTCCTCGTCGTGCTGGCGTTCCTGGCGATTCGTCTGCTGCGCAGCGGCTATCGTTTACGTCACTAAGGTCTGCGTCATTAATTCTAAGGATTTACACCATGGTCACCACCCCTGAACTCATCTACGGCTATATCAAGGCCGGTCTCGAATGCACCCACCTCGAGGTGGAAGGCGACGGCCAGCACTTCCAGGCCGTCATCGTCTCGCCGGCGTTCGCCGGCAAGCGCCCGATCCAGCGCCACCAGCTGGTGTACGCCGCGCTGGGCGACCGTATGCGCGAAGAAATCCACGCCCTGTCGATGAAAACCCTCACCCCTGACGAATACCAAGGATAAGCATGGACAAGCTTCTGATCCAGGGCGGCAACCGCCTGAACGGCGACATCACCATCTCCGGCGCCAAGAACGCCGCCCTGCCCATCCTGTGCGCCGGTCTGCTGACTTCCAGCGACGTCGAACTGAGCAACGTGCCCAATCTGCACGACGTGAAAACCATCCTCAAGCTGTTGGGCCAGACCGGTCTGAAAGTGCTGCAGGACGGCGACAAGGTCACGCTGAACGGCAGCGCCATCGACAAGACCGAGGCGCCGTATGAGCTGGTGAAAACCATGCGCGCGTCGATCCTGGTGCTCGGCCCCCTGCTGGCGCGCTTCGGCACCGCCAAGGTTTCGCTGCCGGGCGGCTGCAATATCGGTTCGCGTCCGGTGGACCAGCACATCAAGGGTCTGCAGGCGATGGGCGCCGAGATCACCATCGAAGCCGGCTACATCTACGCCAAGTGCGCCAAGCTGAAAGGCGCGCGCATCGTCACCGACATGATCACCGTGACCGGCACCGAAAACCTGCTGATGGCCGCCACCCTGGCCGAAGGCGAGACCGTGCTGGAAAACGCCGCCTGCGAGCCGGAAGTGACCGACCTGGCCAACCTGCTGGTGGCCATGGGCGCGAAAATCACCGGCATCGGCACCAACCGCCTGGTGATCCAGGGCGTGAGCGAGCTGCATGGCGCCAAGCACGCCGTGATCTCGGACCGCATTGAAGCGGCGACCTTCCTGTGCGCGGTGGCCGCCGCCGGTGGCGACATCACCATCCGCAATACCCGCACCGACATCATGGATGCGGCGCTGGACAAGCTGCGCGAGATCGGCGTCGAGCTGACCATCGGCGACAACTGGATCCGCGCGCAGATGAACAAGCGTCCGGCGCCGGTCACCTTCCGCACCACCGAATACCCGGGCTTCCCGACCGACATGCAGGCGCAGTTCATGGCGGTGAACACCATCGCCGACGGCGCCAGCCGCGTGACGGAAACCATTTTTGAAAACCGCTTCATGCACGTCCAGGAGATGAACCGCCTGGGCGCGCAAATCGAAACCGATGGCAACACCGCCTTTATCAAAGGCGTGGAACAGCTGGTCGGTGCGCCCGTGATGGCCACCGACCTGCGTGCATCCGCTTCGCTGGTGATCGCCGGCCTGGCTGCGCGCGGTGAAACGCTGGTCGACCGCATCTATCACCTGGACCGCGGCTACGATCAGATGGAAGTCAAACTCTCCGCCGTAGGCGCCAACATCCAGCGTATCAAGTAACCATCATGAGTGCATTCCAAGCCGACTCCCAGCAGCTGATTCTTGCGCTGTCGAAGGGCCGCATTTTCGAAGACACCCTGCCGCTGCTGGAAGCAGCCGGCATCACCGTCACCGAAAACCCCGAGACCTCGCGCAAGCTGATCCTGCCGACCAACGACCCCAACGTGCGCGTGCTGATCGTGCGCGCCACCGACGTGCCGACCTATGTGCAGCATGGCGCGGCGGACTTCGGCGTGGCCGGCAAGGATGTGCTGCTGGAGCACGGCGGCGAAGGCCTGTACCAGCCGATCGACCTGCACATCGCCGAGTGCCGCATGTCGGTGGCGGTGCGCAACGGCTTCGATTACGAGACCGCGGTGCGCCAGGGCGCGCGCCTGCGCGTGGCCACCAAGTTCGTGCAGACCGCGCGCGAGCACTTCGCCGAGAAGGGCGTGCACGTCGATCTGATCAAGCTGTACGGCTCGATGGAGCTGGCGCCGCTGGTCGGCCTGTCGGACGCCATCGTCGACGTGGTCAGCACCGGCGGCACGCTGCGCGCCAACGACCTGAAAGAGGTCGAGGCCATCATGGATATTTCGTCGCGCCTGATCGTGAATCAGGCCGCGCTGAAGCTGAAACGCGAGCGCCTGCAACCGATCATCGAAGCATTCGAACGCGCCTCCAACAAGTGAACACCATGATCACCAAGCTCGATTCCAGCCAGGCCGATTTCAAGCAGCGCCTGGACACCCTGCTGGCGTTCGAAGCCAGCACCGACGACGCCATCGAAAGCGCCGTCTCCGCCATCCTGGCCGACGTCAGGAAACGCGGCGACGCCGCGGTCCTCGAATACACCAACAAGTTCGACCGCCTGCAGAACGGACCGAGCGGCGCCGCCGCCAGCATGGCCGCGCTGGAAGTCTCGCAGGATGAACTGCGGGCCGCGCTGGCCGCGATCCCGGAAAAGCAGCGCGCCGCGCTGGAAGTGGCGGCGCAGCGCATCCGCGCCTTCCACGAACGCCAGAAGCAGGAGTTGAACGGCTTCAGCTACACCGAGCCTGACGGTACGGTGCTGGGCCAGCGCGTGACGCCGCTCGACCGCGTCGGCATCTACGTCCCGGGCGGCAAGGCCGCCTATCCGTCGTCGGTGCTGATGAACGCGATTCCGGCCCACGTGGCCGGCGTCGGCGAAATCATCATGGTGGTGCCGACCCCGGACGGCGTGAAGAACCAGATGGTGCTGGCCGCCGCCGCGATTGCCGGCGTGACGCGCGTGATCACCATCGGCGGCGCGCAGGCCGTGGCCGCGCTGGCCTACGGCACCGCAACCATCCAGCCGGTCGACAAGATCGTCGGCCCCGGCAACGCCTACGTGGCGGCCGCCAAGCGCCGCGTGTTCGGCGTGGTCGGCATCGACATGATCGCCGGTCCGTCGGAAATCCTGATCGTCTGCGACGGCAGCACCGATCCTGACTGGGTGGCGATGGACCTGTTCTCGCAGGCCGAGCACGACGAACTGGCGCAAGCCATCCTGCTGTGCCCCGACGCCGACTACATCGCCAGGGTGGAGGCCAGCATCGAAAAGCTGCTGCCGACCATGCCGCGCCAGGAAGTCATCAAGATCTCGCTGGGCGACCGCGGTGCGCTGATCAAGGTGCGCGACATGGACGAAGCCTGCGCCATCGCCAACAGCATCGCCGCCGAGCACCTGGAAATCTCCGCCGTCGAGCCGCAGCAATGGGCCGACAAGATCCGCCACGCCGGCGCCATGTTCCTCGGCCGCTTCTCGTCCGAGTCGCTGGGCGATTACTGCTGCGGTCCCAATCACGTCCTGCCGACCTCGCGCACGGCGCGCTTCTCGTCGCCGCTGGGCGTCTACGACTTCCAGAAACGCTCGTCGGTGATCATGGTCAGCGAAGCCGGCGCGCAAACGCTGGGCAAGGTGGCGGCCGAACTGGCCTACGGCGAAGGTCTGCAGGCGCACGCCCGCAGCGCGGAGCTGCGCCTGAAATGACGGCGTGGCTCAATCAGGTCTTCTGTGAGGATGCGCTGGCCGGCCTGGCGCGCATCCCGGATGGTTCCATCGACCTGATACTCACCGATCCGCCCTACAACCTGGGCAAGGACTACGGCAATGCCTCTGACCAGCAGACGGTGGATGCCTACCTGCGCTGGACCGAGCAGTGGATCGACGCCGCCCTGCCCAAGCTGAAACCCAACGGCAGCCTGTACATCTTCCTGACCTGGCGTTTTTCGCCGGAGATCTTCGTCATGCTGAAACAGCGCATGACCATGATGAACGAGATCATCTGGGACCGCCGCGTGCCATCCATGGGCGGCAGCGTGCGCAGTTACTCGTCGGTGCACGACACCATCGGTTTCTTCGTGCGCCGCAAGGATTACTATTTCGACCTGGACGCGGTGCGCATACCGTATGACGCCGAGACCAAGAAGGCCCGCTCGCGCTCGATCTTCGTCGGCGCCAAGTGGCTGGAAGTGGGCTACAACCCGAAAGACCTGTGGAGCGTGTCGCGCCTGCACCGCGAGCATCCGGAACGCGCCGACCATCCTACCCAGAAGCCGCTGGAGATCATCGAACGCATGGTCAAGGCATCCTGCCCGCCGGACGGCGTGGTACTCGATTTGTTCATGGGCAGCGGCACCACCGCCATCGCCGCCAAACGGCATGGCCGCAACTATGTCGGCTTCGAGCTGAATCCGGAATACTGCGCCATCATCAACGCGCGCCTGGCGGCGCTGGAGGCGCCCGAGCCGCCGCCGCCCGTCAAAAAACCCAAGAAACCCCGAAGTTTAGTCAACTCATAGGAGCCCCGTAAGATGTCCCCCATCGACCTGCTGGTAAACAGCACCATCCGTCCCGACGTACGAGCCGTAGCAAGCTATCACGTTGCCGATGCGAGTGGTTTTATCAAACTGGATGCGATGGAGAACCCTTACCACCTGCCGCATCATCTGCGGGAGGACCTGGCGCAGCGGCTGGCCGACGTGGCGCTGAACCGCTATCCGGTGGCTTCCTATGCCAGCATCAAGCGGCGCATCCAGGACAAGCTGGGCGTGCCGGCCGGTTACGAGGTCATTCTCGGCAACGGCTCGGACGAGCTGATTTCGATCCTGTGCATGGCCTGCGCCATGCAGGACCGCCGCGCGGTGGTGGTGGCGCCGACGCCGTCGTTCGTGATGTACCAGCGCTCGGCGCAATTCGCCGGCATGGATTACGTCGGCGTACCGCTGAAGGCCGACCTGACGCTCGATCTGCCGGCCATGCTGGCCGCGATCCAGGAACACAAGCCGGCGCTGGTGTTCCTTTCGTATCCCAACAACCCGACCGGCAACCTGTTCGCGGAAGACGATATCGTCGCCATCATCCGCGCGCTGGATGGTTTCGGCCTGGCCGTCGTGGACGAGGCCTACGAGCCGTTCGCCCAGCAGACGTTTATGCATCGCCTGCCTGAATTTCCGAATCTGGTGGTGATGCGCACCGTGTCCAAGCTCGGCCTGGCCGGCATCCGGCTCGGCTACATGTCGGCGGCGCCGCAATTGCTGGCGGAATTCGACAAAGTGCGGCCTCCTTACAACATCAACGTATTGACGCAGGTGGCGGCCGAATTCGCGCTCGACCACGTGGAGGTGCTGAACCAGCAGGCCGCCGCGTTGCGCGCCGCACGCGCCGATCTGATGGCTGCATTGGCCCGTATGCCGGGCGTGGAAGTCTTCCCGTCGGCGGCGAATTTTATCCTGATTCGGGTGCCGAATTCCGACGATGCCCACGCGAAACTCCTTTCTCACAAGGTTTTAATTAAAAATGTGAGTAAAATGCACAGTGTACTGGCCAATTGTTTACGCATCACCGTCAGCACCCCGGAAGAAAATTCCGCCTTCCTCGATGCTTTCGCCGCATCGCTGGCAGCCTGAGACCATCGCGAGCTTTTCATGAACCGCACCGCAGAAATCATCCGCAATACCAACGAGACGCAAGTCCGCGTTTCCATCAACCTGGACGGCACCGGCAAGCAGAAACTGAACACCGGCGTGCCTTTCCTCGACCATATGCTGGACCAGATCGCCCGCCACGGCTTGTTCGACCTCGATGTCGAAGCCACCGGCGACATCCACATCGACAATCACCACACGGTGGAAGACGTCGGCATCACGCTCGGCATGGCGGTGGCCAAGGCCATCGGCGACCGCAAGGGCATCGTCCGTTACGGCCATTCCTACGTGCCGCTGGACGAGGCGCTGTCGCGCGTGGTGCTGGACTTTTCCGGTCGTCCGGGCATCGAGTACCACATCCCGTTCACCCGCGCCATGATCGGCACCTTCGACGTCGACCTGACGCTGGAATTCTTCCGCGGCTTCGTCAACCACGCGCTGGTGACGCTGCACATCGATAACCTGCGCGGCACCAACGCCCACCACCAGTGCGAAACCGTGTTCAAGGCCTTCGGCCGCGCGCTGCGCATGGCGTCCGAGCTGGACCCGCGCGCCGCCGGCACCATTCCGTCGACCAAGGGTAGCCTGTAAAACATCCATCATGAAAAAAATCGTAGTAGTTGATTACGGCATGGGTAATCTGCGCTCGGTCGCGCAGGCGCTGCGCGCCGTGGCGCCGGAAGCCGAGGTGCTGATTTCCGGCGTAGTGGCCGATATCGACAGTGCCGACCGCATCGTGCTGCCGGGCCAGGGCGCCATGCCGGACTGCATGCGCAGCCTGCGCGAGTCGGGCGTGCAGGACGCGCTGATCGCGGCGTCGAAAAACAAACCCCTTATGGGAGTGTGCATCGGCGAGCAAATGCTGTTTGATGTCAGCGAGGAAGGCAATGCCGCCGGCCTGGGCCTGTTGCCCGGCAAGGTGGTGCGCTTCCAGCTGGATGGTCAAACGCAGGAAGACGGCTCGCGCTTCAAAGTCCCGCAGATGGGCTGGAACCAAGTCCGGCAAACGGCGTCTCATCCGATGTGGCAGGAGATTCCGGACAACGCCTATTTCTACTTCGTGCACAGTTATTTCGCCCAGCCTGAGCAATCGGCCCATACCGTTGGGCAGACTGTGTATGGCGCACCGTTCGCCTGTGCCGTGGCGCGTGATAATATTTTCGCGACCCAGTTCCACCCGGAGAAAAGCGCCGCGGCCGGACTGCAGTTGTACAAGAATTTCGTCCACTGGAATCCCTGATTTTCTTTTTTAATTTTTAACTCAAACCATCATGCTGCTCATTCCTGCCATCGACCTCAAAGACGGTCATTGTGTTCGCCTCAAACAGGGCGATATGGAACTCGCTACCGTATTTTCCGAAGATCCGGCCGAGATGGCCCTGCATTGGCTGAAACAGGGCGCGCGCCGCCTGCACCTGGTGGACTTGAACGGCGCCTTTGCCGGCAAGCCGAAGAATGAGGCGGCCATCCGCGCGATTCTGCAGACGGTGCAGGATTACGCCGAAGAGAACGATCTGGACGAGATTCCGGTGCAGCTGGGCGGCGGTATCCGCGACCTCGACACCATCGAACGTTACCTGGACGCCGGCATCACCTACGTGATCATCGGCACCGCCGCGGTCAAGGAGCCGGGCTTCCTGCACGACGCCTGCGGCGCCTTCCCCGGCCACATCATCGTCGGCCTGGACGCCAAGGACGGCAAGGTGGCCACCGATGGCTGGAGCAAGATGTCCGGCCACGAGGTGATCGACCTGGCCAAGAAATTCGAGGCCTATGGCGTGGAAGCTATCATCTACACCGACATCGGCCGCGACGGCATGATGGGCGGCGTGAATATCGACGCCACCGTCAAGCTGGCGCAGGCGGTGAAGATTCCGGTGATCGCCTCGGGCGGCCTGCACAACCTGGCCGACGTGGAAGCGCTGTGCGCGGTGCAGGACGAGGGCATCGAGGGTGTGATCTGCGGCCGTTCGATCTACGAAGGCACCATCGACCTGGCCTCGGCGCAGGAACGCGCCGATGAACTCAGCGGCGAATTTGTCAACGGCGTGATCGAGGAAGAAGACGAATAATGCTCGCCAAACGCATCATCCCCTGCCTGGACGTGACCGATGGCCGCGTCGTCAAAGGCGTCAACTTCACCGAGCTGCGCGATGCCGGCGACCCGGTGGAAATCGCGCGCCGCTACGATGAGCAGGGCGCCGACGAGCTGACCTTCCTCGACATCACCGCCACCAGCGACAACCGCGGCCTGATCCTCGACATCATCGAGGCGGTGGCCTCGCAGGTGTTCATTCCGCTGACCGTGGGCGGCGGCGTGCGCGAAGTGGCCGACGTGCGCCGCCTGCTGAACGCCGGCGCCGACAAGGTCAGCATGAACTCGTCCGCCGTGTCGAATCCGCAGCTGGTGTACGACGCCTCGCAGAAGCACGGCTCGCAGTGCATCGTGGTGGCGATCGACGCCAAGCAGACGTCGCCCGGCAAGTGGGAAGTGTTCACCCACGGCGGCCGCAAGGCGACCGGCATCGACGCCATCGAATGGGCGAAGAAAATGGAACAGCTGGGCGCCGGCGAAATCCTGCTGACCAGCATGGACAAGGACGGCACCAAGTCCGGCTTCGACCTCGGCCTGACGCGCGGCGTGTCGGATGCCGTCAACATCCCGGTGATCGCTTCCGGCGGCGTCGGCGGCCTGCAGGACCTGGCCGACGGCGTCAAGCTGGGCAAGGCCGATGCGGTGCTGGCGGCCAGCATCTTCCATTATGGTCAACACACGGTACAGGAAGCCAAGCGCTTCATGGCGCAGCAGGGCATCCCGATGCGCCTGGTTTAAGAGAACAGCATGATGAATACCCCTATCCAGCCCAAGGCAGCGTGGCTGAAGAAAATCAAGTGGGACGAGCACGGCTTGGTGCCGGTGATCGCCCAGGAAGCGGGCAGCAACGATGTGCTGATGTTTGCCTGGATGAACCGCGAGGCGCTGGCCAAGACGGTCGAGCTGGGCGAAGCCGTGTATTGGAGCCGTTCGCGCAAGAAGCTGTGGCACAAGGGCGAGGAGTCTGGCCACACGCAGAAGGTGCTGGAAATCCGCCTCGACTGCGATGAGGACGTGGTGCTGCTGAAGATCGAGCAGGCCGGCGGCATCGCCTGCCATACCGGCCGCCACTCGTGCTTCTTCCAGAAATTCGAGGGCGACGCCCAGGAAGGCGACTGGCAGAACACCGACCCGGTGCTGAAAGACCCGGCCGACATCTACAAGGACGGCAAATGAGCACCATCCTGGACCGACTGGCGGACGTGATCGAATCGCGCAAGCCCGCCAACGGCGGCGACCCCCTCGCGTCGTACACCGCCAAGCTGTTCGCCAAGGGCGACGACGCGATCCTGAAAAAGATCGGCGAGGAAGCCACCGAGACCGTGATGGCCGCCAAGGATGCGCGCGCCGGTGGCGATAGCGGCAAGGTGCTGTACGAAGTGGCCGACTTGTGGTTCCATACGCTGGTGCTGCTGGCCCAGTTCGATCTGAAGCCGCAGCAGGTGCTCGATGAGCTGGCGCGCCGCGAGGGCGTGTCCGGCATCGAGGAAAAAGCTTCCCGTAAAGAATAACCCGACGGAGTCCGCGTGGATAACTGCATCTTTTGCAAAATAGCCGAAAAGAAAATCCCTTCGACCGCCGTGTACGAGGATGACGACGTGCTGGCCTTCAAGGACATCCACCCGCATGCGCCCGTGCACCTGCTGCTGATCCCGAAGAAACATTTCTCGACGTTGCAGGACGCCGGCGCCGAGCCCGCGCTGCTGGGTAAAATGCTGGCGCTGGCACCCCGTCTGGCAGAGGAAGCCGGCTGCGCGGTCCGCTATGATGCGGATGGCAAGCCGGGTGGCGGTTTCAAGACGCTGATTAACAGTGGGCCGGATGGCGGTCAGGAGGTGTACCATTTACACCTGCATGTGATCGGCGGTCCGCATCCCTGGCGCATCGAGCGTTGAATTGGGGCCGGCCGGCCATATTTACATCTGAGACGGCGCTTCGCGTATACTGTCGCAGCGGTTCTCGGAAACAACGGATTTAATCTGGGCGCAAGACGCCTTGTAAGGGGAAGATGATGGGTTCTACTAGCTGGATTCACTGGGCAATTTTGCTGGTCGTCGTGATTTTGATCTTCGGCACCAAAAAACTGGGTAACGTGGGCTCGGACATCGGCAAGGCCGTCAAGGGTTTCAAGGATGGCGTGAAGGGTGCCGACGAAGACAAGCCGGCCGCACCGGCCGCCACGCCAAGCACCATCGACGTCGATACCAAAGAGAAGAAGTAAGCCGGTCTTCGCCGGCTGAAATCGCCTTATGATCGATCTCGGTCTTACCAAACTCGGCATCATCGGCGTGGTCGCGCTGATCGTCATCGGTCCTGAAAAGCTGCCCAAGGTGGCGCGCATGGCCGGGACCCTGTACGGCCGCGCCCAGCGTTACCTGAACGAGGTGAAGTCCGAGGTCACGCGCGAAATCGAGATGGAAGAGCTGCGCAATCTGCAGAAGGAAGTGCAGGACGCGGCGCAGAACATCAAGTCCGAAGTGGAAAATTCGATTTCGCAGAACATGGCCGAGGTGGAAAGCGCTTTCCACGGCAGTACCGACGAAACATCCCCGTCGTACGATCACGGCACGTACGGCGCGCCGTTCAGCAGCGTCACCACCGACGACCTGGCGCGCAAGGCGCGCGAGTTCCGCCGCAAGAAGCTGGTGCGCAACTCGGCCATCCCGAACTGGTACAAACAGCGCCATGGCGGCAGGCAGCACGTGACGTCGGGCGCGGCGCGGGTGGCGCGCTTCCGTCCGCGCGGTCCCACCAACAGCTCTTTTTACTAGATGAGTACACCTAACCAGGGCGAAGAGACCTTTATCTCTCACCTGATCGAACTGCGCGACCGCCTGGTCAAGGCAGCGATCGGCGTCGCGATCATGTGTATCGGCCTGATGTTGTGGCCGGGGCCGTCGCGCATCTACGACATCATTGCCGAGCCGATGATCGCCTCGCTGCCGGTGGGCTCGAAGATGATCGCCACCGGCGTGGTGTCGCCGTTCCTGGTGCCGATGAAGGTGACGCTGGTGATCGCCATCATCCTGGCCTTGCCGTGGGTGCTGTACCAACTGTGGGCATTTGTCGCGCCGGGCCTGTACGCGCACGAGAAGCGGCTGATCGCGCCGCTGGTGATTTCATCCTCGGTACTGTTCATGGCCGGGGTGGCGTTCTGCTATTTCCTGGTGTTCGGCCGGGTGTTCCATTTCATCGCCGAATTCTCGCCGACCTCGATCGCGGTCACGCCCGATATCGAGAACTACCTGGACTTCGTGATGTCGATGTGCCTGGCGTTTGGCGCGGCGTTCGAGGTGCCGGTGGTGGTGGTGATCCTGGTGCGCATGGGCCTGGTGAGCGTGGCCAAGCTGAAGGAGATCCGGCCGTATGCGGTGGTGGGCGCGTTCGTGGTGGCGGCCATCGTCACCCCGCCCGATGCGGTCAGCATGTTCTCGCTGGCGATCCCGATGTGTCTGCTGTTTGAACTGGGTCTGCTGGTGGCCCCGATGTTCGTGCGCCTGTCGACGGCGCCGGAAGAAAAAGCCTGATGCCGAGGCCGGCTACGGCAGCCGGCCGATGATGTGAGCCAGCGCGCCGATCTCGACCGCGTGCAGGAAAAAAAACGATCCAGCCAGCCAGGTCAACTTGTGCTTTAAGGCCTCGACATCCAGCTTCAGCATGTCCTGGCCTTGCTTGAGCATTTCTATTCGGGCAATCATGTCGGTCTTAAGCATGAGCAAGTCGCCCGGCGTCACCGTGCCTTCAATCAGCGCTTCCTGTAATGCCTGAGACTGCGCCTCGGCTTGCGTTTGCGGCACGCCTGCGGCAATGAGTTTCTTCGCGTATTCCAGCGTGTCGAACTTGATGGGCATGGTCATGTTACCTCCCGATTTGATCGTAGCAGAAACGGCCAATGCATCGGCCATTCCCCATCGTATCGAATCACATGCCCATCAGTTTGCGCTGGCGCAGATCACTGGGTCATCAAGCCCTTGATCACGCGTACCGGCGCGCTGCCGTAGCTGAGGAATTGCTCGTTGAATTCCTTCAGGTTGAACCTGGCGCCGAGTTGCTGCTTGCGCTGCTCGCGCAGTTCCATGATCTCGCTGTAGCCGCTGAAATAGCTGGTCAGCTGCACCGACGACACCTGCACCCGGTGCCACTTCTCCACCGCCTCGCTGCGCGTCTGGAACGCCTGGCGGGTCAGCAGGTCCATGGCCTGTTCTTCCGTCATGCCCAGCACGTGCACGCTGTAGTCGAGGATGGTGTTGGTCACGCTGCGCAGGTTCCACTTCGAGTACATCAGCCACATTTCCGGCGCGTTGTCGCCGTAGCCCGATTCCAGCATCATGCGCTCGCCGTAGACGGCCCAGCCCTCCACCATCGCGCCATTGCCGAAGATCGATTTCACGATCGACGGCGAGCGGTTGGCGTACACCAGTTGCGCATAGTGGCCCGGGATCGCCTCGTGAATGTTGAGGATCTGCAGTATCCAGTAGTTGTACTCGCGCAGGCTGCTCTCGGCCGCTTCCGGCGTGGCGCCGTCGAGCGGCGTCACGTTATAAAAGGTGCGGTCCTGCGGACGATACGGCCCCGGCGCATCGATGCTGGCGCCGGCCACGCCGGCGGCGTAGGCCGGCGTCGCGCGCACTTCCAGCGGTTTCTTCGGATCGAGCGTCAGCAGGTCGTGACTGATCACCCAGTCCTGCAGGGTGGGAATCTGGCGCTTGATCTCGGTGACGAAATCCTCGCGCGCCACGTGGCGCTCGGACAGCTTGTCGATCACCATGCCGATCTTGGCGAAGCGGTCGCTCGGCTTGGCGGTGCCGCCCATGGTCTTGTCCCACAGCTCGTCGGACAGCTTGTCCATGTTGGCCAGCAGTTCCTCGCGCGCGGCCAGCGCCTTCTGGTAGGTCTGCTCGGCCGTGCTGCCCGACTGGATGTCATAGGCGAACTTCTGCTCATACAGTTCCTTGCCCAGACGGAAGGTGCGGCGGCCCTTGGTGTCCATCAGCTTGTCCATCTCGGTCAGGAAGGCGACATAACCGTCGATGGCGGTCAGCGCGGCGTTGATGCGCTGGGTGTACAGCTGCTTCTCCACCGGCGTCAGGATGGACGCCTGCGCCACCTTGTCGACCTCGGTCAGCAGATGCTGGATGCCGGGCGCCTGGGCAATGGCCAGGCGCGTATGTTCGCGGGTGGGATTGACGATATTGTTGCGCGCCGCCTCGTAGTAGGCGGGGATGCTGGCGATGCGCTTGAGCAGGGTGCGCAGGCGCTGCGGCTGCGCCGCGTATTCGGTATTCAAAATCAGGTCGATCGGCCCGGCCACGTTGTAGCTGGCCGGATTCCATTCCCACTCGCGCAGGGTGGTCAGGCGGAAGCGGTCGCCGTCCAGCTTGTTCATCAGCAGGCCGAGGTCGGTGCGCTGCTTGGCCGACAGCTGGCTGGCGTTGATGGCGGCCAGACGGCCTTTCCAGTCGTCAATAAAGGCCAGTTCCTTCTGCTGCTCGGCCTTGTCGAACACGGTCAGGGTGGCGGCGGTGTCGTACTTGCCGGCGTAGATCGCGCTTTCCGAATCGATGCGCCACAGCGCGTTGAGGAATTGATTGCTGAGGGCGTCGAACTGGCGGTCCTGGCGGCGTTCCGGCGCCGCCAGCTTCAGCGCCGGCACGGCGGCGGCCTTGGCGACGTTCCTGCCTTTGCCCTTGGCCGTGGTTCTGGACGATTTGCTGCTGCTTTTGCCCTTGCCGGAAGGGCTGGACTTGCCGCCGCTCTTTTTGGCGGGCGCGGCCTTGTGGTGGTGCGTCGCGGCGCCGACCGGCGCAGCGGCCAGGGCCGCCATCAGCGCAGCCAGTGCGAGTTTGGTCTTGATCATCGTATGCAACCTTGTATCTGAAGCGGCAGAGATTATCACTAATCTGCGCGCTTGAGAGCGCCCGATACAAGACAAAACAATGGCAATTACAGAAATATTTGTTTTCCTTAAACTACATTCGGGTGGCTTCCTGCCCGGCCGGCACGGGCGCGGAAATCTCGCGCAAGGTCTGGGCGGTTTCGCGGTCGTCGGCGTCGGACTGGGTCAGGTCGGCGATGGCGACGATGCCGATCAGGGTGTGGGCGTCGCGCGAGACCACCGGGATGCGACGCACCTGCGCCACGCGCATGTCGTCCATCACCTCGTCCAGGGTCTGGTCTTCGTAGCACTGGCAGATGTCCGCGCTCATCACGGCGGTGACCAGCGTATCTTCCGGTCCGCGTCCTTCGGCGGTGGCGCGGATGGTGATGTCGCGGTCGGTGATCATGCCGATCACGCGGCCGTTTTCAGTTACCGGCAGGGCGCCGATGTCGAGGTCTTTCATCAGTTCCGCCGCCCTGCGGATGTTGTCGTCGCTGGTGACGTTGACCGCGTCCCGGCTCATCACTTCTGCGATGGTCTTCATGGCTGTCTCCTCCTGTTGAGCTGCACCGAAATGGCGCCGCATTCAGCCTTAGGTGGGACAGGGACGGCAAACTTCAAGCTACTTTTTCAAGCCCTCCTGCAGCATCGCCAGCATTTCCGAGGCCGACATGCGGCCGCTGACGTCGCTGCCCTCGAGCAGGCTGTCGGCCAGGTCGCGCTTGTGCTGGTGCAGGTCGACGATGCCTTCCTCGATGGTGTGGCGCGCCACCAGACGGTAGATGGTCACCGGCCGCAGTTGTCCCATGCGGTGCGCGCGGTCCGAGGCCTGGTCTTCCACCGCCGGGTTCCACCATGGGTCCATGTGGATCACGTAGTCGGCCGCCGTCAGGTTGATGCCGACTCCGCCGGCCTTGAGGCTGATGAGGAAGACGTCGCCCGCGCCGGCCTGGAAGGCATCCACGCGCTTCTTGCGGTCGGCCATGGAGGTGGAGCCGTCGAGGTACTGGTAGCTGATCTCCTGCGCATCGAGGTGCGCACGGATCAGCGCCAGGTGATCGACGAACTGGCTGAACACCAGCACCTTGTGCTTGTTGTCGAGCAGGTTCGCCAGCAGCTCGGCAAAGGCGGCCAGCTTGCTGCTCTCCAGTTGCAGCTCCGGCGCGATCAGGTTCGGATTGCAGCAGACCCGGCGCAGCTTCATGATCTCGGCCAGGATCTGGATCGACTTCTTCTCCGCCGGGCCTTCGGCCTTTTCCAGGTTTTCCAGCGCGGCGCGGCGCAGCGATTCGTACAGCGCCTTCTCGTCGGCCGACAAGTCGACTTCCAGCGTGATCTCGGTGCGCGATGGCAGCTCGGTCAGCACCTGCGACTTGGTGCGGCGCAGGATGAACGGCTGTATCAGGCGGCGCAGGCGCTGGCGCGCACCGAGTTCGGCGCGGTGGTTCTGCGCCTTCTCGATCGGCGCGGCGAAGCGCAGGTTGAACTGCTCGATGGTGCCCAGCAGGCCGGGATTGATGAAGCGGAACAGGTTCCACAGCTCGCCCAGATGGTTTTCCAGCGGCGTGCCGGTGACGGCCATGCGGAACTGGCCGTTCAATGCCATCACCGCGGCCGAGCGCTTGGTGGCGGCGTTCTTGATCGCCTGCGCCTCATCCAGCACGATGGTGTTCCACGGTACCTTGGCGAACAGCTCCGACTCCAGTTGCAGCAGGCCGTAGCTGACCACCACCACGTCGTAGGCATGCAGGTTGGCCAGCATCCCGGCGCGATCGCCGCTACCGAACAGCTGCACGTTGAGTGTCGGCGCGAAGCGCGCCGCCTCGCTCATCCAGTTCATGCACACCGAGGTCGGCGCGATCACCAGCGACGGGCCTTGCGGCGCGCGCGCCAGCACGACGGCCAGTGCCTGCAGGGTTTTGCCGAGGCCCATGTCGTCGGCCAGACAGGCGCCCACACCCCAGTGCGCGAGTCGCGACAGCCAGTTGTAGCCTTCGACCTGGTAGTCGCGCAGCTCGGCCTGCAGCGTCGACGGCAATTCGGGCGCGAACGCGGCCTGCTCCCGCATGCGCGCCAGATGTTCCTTCCACAGCTTGTCCGACTTCAGGCCGCCGATGTCGCTGGCCAGTTCCTCCAGCGCGAACGACGCCAGCGGATGCAGGCGCACGCCGTCGGCGGTTAATTCACCGTAGGCCTGCACTTCCTGCAGGCGACGGTAGAGTTCCTCGGTCAGCGCCATGTAGCGGTTCTCGCCCAGCTCGACGAAGCGGCCGTGGCTCTTTTCCATCATCTGCAGCAGCGTGCGCAGGTCGATGATCTTGCCTTCCTCGACCTGCAGTTCGCCGCTGGCGGCAAACCAGTCCTTGTTGCTCTTGATGGCCAGGCGCAGCTGCTTGGTTTCCACCTTGCTGGTGACACGGAAGCTTTCGCCTTCCGGCCAGGCGATGACGAGGCTGGCCGGGTCCAGCGCTTGCAGTTCCACCAGCAACTGCAGGCACAGCGCCGGTTGGCCCAGCAGCCATTCGCCGTGTTCCTGTTCGGCCGATTGCAGTACTTCGCATTTGGCGATCAGATCGCGCTCGGCGTCGCGTTCGTCGATCAATTTGCGACGTGCCTGCACCGGCTTGCCGCCGATCTCGGCGATCACGCTGTCGGCGCCGTCGCCGGGCTTGTAGTAGGCGCCGTTGACCAGCGGGCGCACCAGGATCTGCATCTTCAGGCCGTGCTGGTAGGGCAGCAGGTGGATATGCAGGCGCATGTCCGCATCCATCTGCTCCATGTCCGGCGCGGCGCCGCCGATGTCCGACTGCACCGTCACCAGCGACGAGATGGCGCTGATGGCCGACAGCACCTGCTGCTCCGCGTGCGCCGGCACATTCAGCGCGTCGCCGACGATGGCGGCGATACGGCGGTGTTCTTCGAGGATGTTCACCACCCGCAGGCGGCTCGGCGTCTCCTTGCTGATCACCACCGCGGCGTTGTCGTCGGGGATGGGCGGCTTGAGGCGCAGTTCCAGATTGCCGGGACTTTTTTTGATCAGCAGCTCAGGCTCGCCGGCCAGCATCTCCACGCGCATGTCGGGCGCGTCGGACCAGAACAGCAGCGGATGGCCGATCAGTGCCGGCGCGGCGCGCTGCGGATCGATTTCGTAAGTCAGGCCACTGGACTGGTAGCCGCGGTGCGCCACCGTGATCGCCTCGGAGGCGCGGATGTCCTGCGGCGTCAGGAAGTCGAATTGCTCGGTCTCGAAGCGCAGGCGTTTCAGGCCCACTGCGCGGCCCTTGCTCCACAGGCCGCGCGCATCGCGCTTCTGCTCGACTGGCGCGACGTCGGTCAGGCCGTAGCGGTGATCGTAGGTCAGCAGCCACGCCAGCCGCGAGTTGCCCGCCGCCTCGGGTGCGGCGCCCTGCTGCAGGTTGATCAGGGCCGTGAGCTGGCGCTGCCAGCCTTCCTGCCGCTCGAACCAGGTGGTGAGATCGGGGAAACCGAGACGCGCGCGCAGCGCCTGCGCGTGCGTCTGCATGTCGCTGTCGCCGAGTTGGCCCAGCAGCGCGGCGGCCTGGCCGGCGATGAACAGGTAACCGGCGCGTTCGGCGCTCTGCACCAGTTCCTGCAACTGCTCCTTGCGCTCCTGCAGCTGCGGCATCGATAGCCAGAAGTACAGCAGGAACTGGAACATCTGCGTCAACAGGGCCGGCTCCCACGCCAGCGACGCCACCGCGTCGACCTGCATCACGCCGGCACGGATCTGGCGCAGCATATCGATCTGCTGATAAATCGAACTGTCGTAATTTTTAGGTTGCCGGACCGCGATGTCCAGATAGGCTTCCGCCGATTTCAGGTGTTTGGGATCGCCGCTGCGTAGCGCCGACAGCAAATACAGGTGCGCACCCATGCCGCTGAACAGCTGCTTGCGCTTGCCGGTGTCGCGGCGCAGGGTTTTCAGCGCGACGTCGAAGCCGACGATGGCGGCGCTGGCGGCACCGCGCAGCAGCACCTGGGTGCTGGCCAGGTACTGGCTTTGCGCACCGATGGTCTTTTCGAGATAGCGCTTGGCTTCGTCGAGACGACCGCCCAGCAGCGCGTCTTCGGCCAGTGCCATCCGCAGCTCGGGGCTGATCTCGTCGCGACGGCGCTGCATATGCATTTCGCAGTATTCACGCAGCACCGGCGCGGTCGGCGGCTCGTGCTGGGCGTTTTGCAGCAGCACCGTCAGCACATCGTCCTGCAGCAGCGGGTGCACCAGCGCGATCATGCCCGGCTCGAACGGACGGCCGAAGATGTCGACAATCGGGTGCAGTTGCGCCGCCTCGTAGCTGCCCAGGCAGAAGGCCAGGATAGGCTGGATCGCCTGCGGCGTATGGCCGCGCAGAAGGCCCATGCGCAGGCGCGCCATGCCGGCGCGGTAGCTGCGCGGTTCCAGGCTGTTCCAGGTCTGGCGCAGCGGCACCAGCTCGTCGTAGGCGTGGTACAGGTCGTCCAGCGCGTGGGTGCCGATCGAGGCGCGGATCGCCGGCCAGCGCAGCTTCTGGTTACAGGTGAAGCCGCGGCCCGTCACCACGCTGACGAAGGCCAGCCGTTCCAGCTTGCGCAGCGCGTCATCGAGCGTGGAGACGGAATAGAAATGGCCGTCTTCATCGTATTCGATGCGCGCCAGTTTCAGCAGATCGAGGATCAAGGCCCGCCCGACAGGCTCGCCGATCAGGGCGAGCAGGGCAAGGATCATTTTTTCATTGAAGGGCAGCGCGTCGAATTCGGCGAGCAGCTTGGGATCGGTCATGCGTGGTTCAGGCTAAAAATGCGTTGATAGAAATCGAGCTCCGCCTCCAGCGTGCGGATGATGTTTTCGGCCTTGCGGAAGCCGTGGCCTTCGCCTTCCAGCGGCAGGTAGTCGACCGGGATGCCGCGCCGTTTCAGTGCATCGACCATCATCTCGGATTGCTGCGGCGGCACCACCTTGTCGTCCAGGCCCTGGAAGAAGATCATGGGGCGCGACAGCTTGTCGGTGTGGTTGATCGGCGAGCGTTGCTGGTAGATGGCGTCGGCCTGCGGCTGCGGCGCGATCAGGTACTCATTGTAATGCGATTCGAATTTGTGCGAATCCTGGTCCAGCCCTTTGAGGTCGGACACGCCGTAGTAGCTGGCGCCGGCCTTGAACACATCGTGGAAGGTCAGCGCGCACAGCGTGGTCAGGCCGCCGGCGCTGCCGCCGCGGATGATCAGGCGTTCGCCATCGGCCAGGCCGCGTTCCACCAGCGCCTGCGCGCCGGCCACGCAATCCTCCACGTCGACGATGCCCCACTGTCCCTTGAGCAGATCGCGGTAGGCGCGGCCGAAGCCCGTGCTGCCGCCGTAATTCACATCGAGCACGCCGAAGCCGCGGCTGGTCCAGTACTGCGTCTTCAGGTTCAGCGTGTTGACCGTCATGCCGGTCGGGCCGCCGTGGCTGATGACGATCACCGGCGGCTTGCTGCCTTCCGGCGCCCGGAAAGCCGGATTGCGCGGCGGGTAGTAAAAGGCGTGGGCGGTGCGGCCGTTGGCGCTCGGGTAGCTGATGCTGGTGGGGATGGACAGCGTCGCCTCGTCGGGCAGGTCCTCGATCGACTGCGCCAGGATTTCCACGCCCTCCTCGGTGAAATCGATGCGCGCCAGTTCCATCGGGATCGCCGGGCCGCCGGCCAGCATGGCGATATAGCCTTTGCCGACGCGCAGTTCGCGGATTTCCTCGTAGGGATTGGCGATGGCTTCCAGCTTGCCGCTGCCCGGCAGCAGGCGCGCCAGGCGGCTGACGCCCTTGTCGATATAGGTGCAGATGATTTCGGCGGCCGAGCGGAAGCCGTACATGGAATTACCGAAGGTCCAGTGCGGCGCGGCGAATTCGGCTTCCATCGGGCACAGGCCCTCGATGCGCTGACGGTCGGCGCACAGGCGGTACAGATTCCACCAGCCGCTGCGGTCGGAGACGAAATGCAGCAGGCCGTCGGGCGACCATTCGGGCTGGCAGATCGATTCCTCGGCGCCGCCGGCGATGCGGGTTGGCGCGGCCAGCGTGCCGTTGTCGTTGATGGCGGCCAGCCACAGCGTCGTGCCCTGCCACGGCATGCGTGGATGGTCCCAGCTCAGCCACGCCAGCGCGCGGCCGTCCGGCGACAGGCGCGGCGAAGAATAAAAGTCGGCGCCCTGCGCCAGCACCGTCTCCGTGCCGTCGGTCAGGCTGATGGCGCACAGGGTGTTGACCGGCTGTGCGTGTTCATCGTCGCCATGCTGCTCGCGTACCGCGATCAGGCGCGCGCGCGGGCGGTCGACCACGAAATCGGCAAAGCGCTGCCTGCCCGGCTGCGTGAGCGCCAGCGGCGTGGGTTCGTCGGCCGAGGCATCCAGCCGGTAGACCACGTTATCCTTGAAATGCGTGAAGTACACGGTTTCGCCATCGACCGCATAGGCGCCGCCGCCGTACTCGTGCACGCGCGAGCGCAGATTGAACGGCGCCGGCGTCAGCTCTTCGGTGGCCACGCCGTGCACGCGCAGCAGGGTATTGCGTCCGGCCTCGGCGGCGCGGCCGGCCAGCCAGAAAACATCGCAGCCATCGGCGCCGCCCAGCAGCAGCGACGACAACGGCGTCGCCCCGGCCGCCACGCGCGCCGCGCTGATGGTCGAAGTCCAGGCGCCGTAAGGGGCGATGGCGGGCGTCACAGTGGTAGTCATAAGCGGCTCCGTGGTTGGGTGATGGCATGATAGAGAAACCTCGCCCAATCTTCCAGCAAAATCCGGGGTCAGGTCTTCCATTGCGTCACGGCCCCAGCCGTAGCGGCCGCTAC
>NZ_SPVG01000156.1 GCF_004614165.1 Duganella callida
GTGCCGACTGCGGCCGATGCGGCGCCGGAGCAGGGCGCCGAGGCCGCTCAGTCAGGGGCGGTGGCGGCGCCGCGCCCGCACGGCGAAATCGGCAGCCGCGCCGACATTCAGCGACTGCTGGACAAGATGTGCACCTATTACGCCGAACATG
Organism: Duganella callida; assembly: GCF_004614165.1. Lineage (GTDB taxonomy): Bacteria > Pseudomonadota > Gammaproteobacteria > Burkholderiales > Burkholderiaceae_D > Rugamonas > Rugamonas callida. The sequence goes on from NZ_SPVG01000156.1 coordinate 152, forward strand.
AACCGGGCAGTCCGGTGCCGGCGCTGCTGCGCCGCGCCGCGCGGCTGGTGGACATGAGCTTTGCCGAATTACTGCAGGAGCTGGCGCCCGATGGACTGAACCAGTATGCGCAGGTCAGCGGCGTCAGAAATGAAAACTAACCCTATCCACATACAACAACGGAGGTCAGTGGTGGCAACAGAAAGCAGTCAAAAATTCATTGCGCGCAATCGTGCGCCCAGGGTGCAGATCGAGTACGACGTCGAAGTGTTCGGCGCCGAAAAGACCGTGCAGCTTCCTTTCGTGATGGGGGTGTTCTCCGACCTGTCCGGCAAGCCGGCGGAGCCGCTGCCGCCGGTGGCGGAACGCAAATTCCTGGAAGTCGACGTCGACAACTTCGACGAACGCCTGAAATCCATGAAGCCGCGCGTGGCGTTTGATGTCCCGAACACGCTCACCGACGACGGCAAGCTGGCCATCGACATGACGTTCGAGAGCATGGAAGACTTCACGCCCGGCGCGATCGCGCGCAAGGTCGAGCCGCTGCGCAAGCTGCTGGAAGCGCGCAGCCAGCTGTCCAATCTGCTGACCTACATGGACGGCAAGACCGGCGCCGAAGAACTGGTGGCCAAATTGCTGAACGATCCCGCGCTGATGCAGTCCCTCAGCCGCGCCCCCAATCCGCCGACGCCGCAGGAGCAATGAGCATGTCTACCGCAACCGCAGAACTGAGCAAGCAACCGGAAGGCGCCAGCGGCATCGTCCACAGCGACTTCGCCACGCTGCTGCAGCAGGAATTCCGTCCCAAGACCGACAAGGCGCGCGACGCCGTCGACAACGCCGTGCGCACGCTGGCCGAACAGGCGTTGCAAGGCGCAGCGCTGGTATCCGGCGACGTGCTGGTCACCATCGAGAACATGATCGCCCAGCTGGACAAGAAGCTGTCGGAGCAGATCAACCATATCCTTCACCACGACGACTTCCAGTCGGTGGAAAGCGCCTGGCGCGGCCTGCACTACATGGTCAGCAATACCGAATCCGACGAGTCGCTGAAGATCCGCGTGATGAACGTCTCCAAGAACGAGGTGCACAAGACGCTGCGCAAGTTCAAGGGCGCGGCCTGGGACCAGAGCCCGATCTTCAAGAAGCTGTATGAGGAAGAGTACGGCCAATTCGGCGGCGAGCCGTATGGCGGCTTCGTCGCCGACTATTACTTCAACAACAGCGGCGCCGACGTCGAGCTGCTGACGCAGATGGCCCAGATCAGCGCCGCCGCCCACGCGCCGCTGATCACCGCCGCCGATCCGGGCGTGATGCTGATGGATTCCTGGCAGGAGCTGGCAAATCCGCGCGACCTGACCAAGATCTTCCAGACGCCGGAGCACGCGGCCTGGCGCAGCTTCCGCGAGTCGGAAGACGCGCGCTATGTCGGCATGGCGATGCCGCGCTTCCTGGCGCGCGCACCTTATGGCGCCAAGACCAATCCGGTCGAGGAATTCGATTTCGAGGAATCCACCAACGCCAACGGCAGCAAGGACTTCACCTGGGCCAACGCGGCATACGCGATGGCGGTGAACATCAACCGCTCGTTCAAGCAGTACGGCTGGTGCTCGCAGATCCGCGGCATCGAATCGGGCGGCGCGGTGCAGAACCTGCCGGTGCATACCTTCCCGACCGATGACGGCGGCGTCGACATGACCTGCCCGACCGAAATCGCCATCAGCGACCGCCGCGAGGCCGAGCTGGCGAAGAATGGCTTCATGCCGCTGGTGCACAAGAAGAACAGCGACTTCGCCGCCTTCATCGGCGCGCAGTCGATGCACAAGCCGGCCGAATACGATGATCCGGAAGCCACCGCCAACGCCAACCTGGGAGCGCGGCTGCCTTACCTATTCGCGACCTGCCGTTTCGCCCACTACCTGAAGTGCATCGTGCGCGACAAGGTCGGCTCGTTCAAGGAGCGCAGCGACATGCAGATCTGGTTGAACAACTGGATCGGCCGCTACGTCGAACACAATCCGGCCACCGCCACCGAAGCCGACAAGGCGCGCAAACCGCTGGCCGGCGCCGAGGTGGTGGTCGAGGAGATCGAGGATAACCCCGGTTACTACACCTCGCGCTTCTACCTGCGCCCGCACTACCAGTTGGAGGGCCTGACCGTGTCCCTGCGTCTGGTCTCCAAACTGCCTTCCGCCAAGGCTTGAACATTCACACACCACTAGTAAAGGCATAACATGATCCTGCTGAAATTCTCCACCCAGATCAAGGGCACCTCCAACGTCGCCGGCCACACCGACTGGATCACCATCGACGCCATCCAGATGGGCGTCGGCCGCGCAATCTCGATCAGCGGCGGCGGCACCGACCGCGACACCAGCAATCCGTCGTTCTCCGAAATCTCGCTGAGCAAGGCCACCGACATCGCCTCGGCCGACCTGTTCATGCAGGCGGTATGCGGCAAGAGCCTGGGCAAGGCGGAAATCCACTTCCTCCAGACCGGCGGCCAGGACAAGAAACAGCAGGTGTTCCTGACCATCGAACTCGAATCGCCGATCATCAGTTCCTACTCGGTCAGCAGCGGCGGCGAACGTCCCAGCGAGACCTTCTCGATCAACTTCACCAAGATCAGCTACAAGTACGACTCCTTCACCGGCGACACCGTGGTCACCGGCACGCCGAAGAAGTGGGACCTGGAAGCCAACGCGGTTTACTGACAGGAAGCGGAGAGCGCCATGGCCGAACTGCTTGCCACCGAACGTCTGCAGCCCGCGCTGCTCGACCGTCTGACCGACGACGAGCGCCAGTCCACGCTGGAGCCGCGCGACAAGCGCGTGCTGTCCATGCGCGGGCTGCGCAAGGCGGTGCTGCGCGATCTCGGCTGGCTGCTCAACAGCACCGGCCTGGGCGCGCTGCAGCCTCTCGAGACGACGCCGCTGGCGGCCGGTTCGGTGCTGAATTTCGGCCTGCCGGACCTGACCGGCAAGACCGCGTCGGGCCTCGACCGCGCCGAACTGGCGCGCCGCATCCGCCAGGCCATCTGGGATTTCGAGCCGCGCATCCTGCGTGACAGCGTGCGCGTGGTGGCGCTGGCGCCGGGCCATGCGGGCAGCGCGCCGAATCAGGTGGCGTTCGAGATCCACGGCGAGCTGTGGGGCCAGCCGCTCCCCGAGCGGCTGTACCTGAAGACGGAACTGGATCTGGAGATCGGCGAGTTGCGCCTGTTCGACATGGAAGGCGGAGGCTTGCAGTGAATCCGAAACTGCTGCGTTATTACGAAAGCGAATTGCAGCACCTGCGCGACATGGGTGGCGAATTCGCGCGCGATTTCCCCAAGATCGCCGGCCGTCTGGGACTGGAGGCGCAGGAATGCGCCGATCCGTACGTCGAGCGGCTGCTGGAGGGCTTCAGCTTTCTGGCCGCGCGCGTGCAGTTGAAGATCGATGCGGAATTCCCGCGCTTTACCAATCACCTGCTGGAACTCGTCTACCCACAGTATCTCGCGCCCACGCCCTCGATGGCGATCGTACAGATGCAGCCGGACATGGACGAGGGCAGCCTGGCGCGCGGTTTTACGCTGCCGCGCAACAGCGCGCTGCACGGCCAGTTGGGCAAGGACGACCTGACCGCCTGCGAATTCCGCACCGCCCACGACCTTACATTGTGGCCGGTGGAACTGGCGTCGGCCCGCTACTTTGCCTGTGGCGGCAAGCTGCATGGCCTGGACCTGTCGCGCATGGGCGGCGTCAAGGCCGCGCTGCGCCTGCGTCTGCGCGCCGGCGCGGGCCTGAATTTCAGCGACCTGACGCTGGAAAACCTGCCGCTGCACCTGCGCGGCGGCGATGCCTTGCCGGCCCGCCTGCTCGAAGCGATGCTGGCCCAGACCGCCGGCATCATCGCCATGCAGGCGGCGGAGACGCCTTCATGGCACCGCCTCATTCCGGCCGACAGCCTGCGGCCGACGGGATGTAGCGACGAGCAAGCCTTGCTGCCCGCAGGTCCCCGCAGTTTTCAGGGCTACCGGCTGCTTCAGGAATATTTTGCGCTGCCACAGCGCTTCATGTTCGTGGAGCTGGGCGGGCTGGCGCCGGCGCTGGCAGTCTGTGACGAGCCCGAAATCGATATCGTCATCCTGTTCAAGCGCCACGACGCGGCGCTGGAGTCATTGACGGCAGCGAATCTGGGCCTGTACTGCACGCCGGCCATCAATCTGTTCCCCAAGCGGACCGACCGCGTGCATCTGTCGGAACAGCAGTCCGAGTATCACGTGGTACCCGACCGCACCCGTCCGATGGACTACGAAATCTACCAGGTGCGCAGCGTCACCGGCTACGGCAGCGGCGCCGATGCGGTACAAAGTTTCGACTCCTTCTACCGCGCGAACGATTTGCGGCCGGGCGGGAAGGGCGCCTATTATCAGGTCCGGCGCGATACGAGGCTGCGTTCCGAACGCCAGCGCCGCCATGGCGCGCGTTCGAGTTACATGGGCAGCGAGATTTTCCTGTCGCTGGTCGACGCCAGCGCGGCGCCTTATCCGTCCGGCCTGCGCCAGCTCGGCGTGGAAACGCTATGCAACAACCGCGATCTCGTGCTCAGCATGCCGCTGGGCGTGGGCAAGACCGATTTCACCGTGGCCGCCGGTGCGCCGGTTCGATCGGTGCGCGCGGTGGCCGGGCCGACGCCGCCGGCGCCATCGCATGCCGAGGGCGAGACTGCGTGGCGTCTGGCCAGCCAGCTGTCCCTGAACTATCTGTCGCTGCTGGACCAGGACGAGACGCAAGGGGCCAGCGCCATGCGCGACCTGCTGCGGCTCTACTGCGGCAGCAACGATGCCGCCGCCCATCGCCAGGTGGAAGGGTTGCTGTCGGTGCGGGCGCAAGCCATCGTACGCCGCCTGCCGCTGCCTGGCCCCATCAGCTATGGCCGCGGCCTGCAGGTGACGCTGACCTTCGATGAGCAGGCGTACGAGGGCAGCGGCGTGTTCGTGCTCGGCATGGTGCTGGAACAGTTCCTGGCCAAGTACGTCAGCCTGAACGCATTCACCGAAACCGTGGTCAGGACCACGGAGCGCGGCGTCATCATGAACTGGCCGGCAAGGATGGGGCGATGCGAGATTCTGTGAGCGTGCTGGAAGACCTGGGGCGGCGCCCGGGCGCCTACGACTTCTATGCGGCGTTGCGACTGATCGAATGCGCCCATCCGGCGCTGCCGCGCATCGGCCAGGCGCGCCGTCCGCAGGAGGAAGCGGCGCGTTTCGGCCAGCAGCCATCGATGGCCTTCACGCCGGTGATGCTGGCGGGCCTCGAAAAAAATGAAGAACAGTCGGCTGCACGGCTGCTGGTGGAGGGTTTCGGCCTGCTCGGCGCGAACGGGCCGATGCCGCTGCACCTGAGCGAATATGTGCGCGACCGCCTGCGTAACGCCGCCGATCCCACGCTGGCGCGCTTCCTGGATATCTTCCATCACCGGATGATCAGCCTTTTCTATCGTGCCTGGGCCAGTGCGCAACCGGCGGTCGGCATGGACCGGCCGGAAGCCGACCGCTTTGCGAATTATCTGGCGGCGCTGATCGGTATCGGCATGCCGGCACTGCGCGGGCGCGACACCGTGCCGGACCACGCCAAGCTGCATTACGCCGGCCGCCTCGGTCCGCAGACGCGCAATGCCGACGGCCTGGAAGCCATCCTGAGCGACCATTTCGGCGTGCCGGTACGGGTGTTGCAGTTTGTCGGCCACTGGATGCGGCTGCCGCAGGATGGCCTGTGCCGGCTGCGCAGCGGCGCAGGCGCCGAGCGGCTGGGCCGCACCACGGTGGTTGGCCGCAAGGTCTGGAACACGCAGCACAAATTCCGCTTGCAGATCGGTCCCGTCGATCAGGCGCAGTTGCAGGACTTCCTGCCCGGGGCGCCCGGCATGCGGCGGCTGCGCGACTGGGTACGGCAGTATGCCGGCCTGGCGCTGGACTGGGACGTCAACCTGATCGTCAAAAAAGAAGCGCTGCCGCGCCTGAAGCTGGGCGGCGGCGCGCGCATGGGCTGGAACAGCTGGCTCTCCAGCAAAACGCCGGAACGCGACGACCGCCAGCTGCTGCTGGCGCCGCGCAGCCGACCGGCCACCATCTGACACTATCATGAAGGAGCCATACATGGCCGACATCAGTCGCCTTGCCCTGTTCGGAAAACTGAATAGCCTGTGCTACCAGGCGATGGAAAGCAGCACCGTCTTCTGCAAATTGCGCGGCAATCCCTATGTCGAACTCGCGCATCTGCTGCATCAGTTGCTGCAACTGCAGGACTGCGACCTGCTGCGCATCGTTCGGCATTACGGCCTCGATGCCGCCGTGCTGGCGCGCGACCTGACGGTGGCGCTGGACCGTCTGCCACGCGGCGCCAGCAGCATCACCGACCTGTCGCCGCAGCTGGAGGAAAGCGTGGAGCGGGCCTGGGTCTACGCCAGTCTGATGTTCGGCGAAAGCCAGCTGCGTTCGGGACATCTGCTGGTGGCGCTGCTGAAGACCAGCGGCCTGCGGCATGCGCTCCTGGGCATGTCGCGCGAATTCGGCGAGATCGTCATCGACGACCTCATCGCCGCTTTCGACAGTCTGCTGCGGTCATCGCCGGAACAGGGATCGGCAGCGACCGACGGCTTGCGGGGCGATGCGGCGGAAGAAGGCGGCGGCGTTACCGCGCCGGCAGCCATGGGCCGGCAGCAGGCGCTGTCGCGCTATACCAGCGACCTGACCGCGCAGGCGCGCCAGGGCAGGATGGACCCCGTGGTCGGCCGCGACGACGAAATCCGCCAGACCATCGACATCCTGATGCGCCGGCGCCAGAACAATCCCATTCTGGTGGGCGAGGCCGGCGTCGGCAAGACCGCCGTGGTGGAAGGCCTGGCCCAGCGCATCGCGCGCGGCGACGTGCCGCCGGCGCTCAAGGATGTGCGTTTGCTTGCGCTCGACCTCGGCCTGCTGCAGGCCGGCGCCAGCATGAAAGGCGAGTTCGAACAGCGCCTGCGCGCCGTCATCGATGAAGTGCAGGCCAGCGCGCAGCCGGTGGTGCTGTTTGTCGACGAGACGCACACGCTGGTCGGCGCCGGCGGCGCGGCCGGCACCGGCGACGCCGCCAATCTGCTGAAGCCGGCGCTGGCGCGCGGTACGCTGCGCACCATCGGCGCCACCACGTTTGCCGAATACAAGAAGCACATTGAAAAAGATCCGGCGCTGACGCGCCGCTTCCAGACCGTGCAGGTGGATCAGCCGGATGAGGCGCGCGCCGTGCTCATGATGCGCGGGATGGCCGCCACCATGGAGCGCCATCACCAGGTGCAGGTGCTGGACGAAGCACTGGAAGCGGCGGTGCAGCTGTCGCACCGCTACATTCCGGCGCGCCAGCTGCCCGACAAGGCGGTCAGCCTGCTGGATACCGCCTGCGCGCGCGTCGCCATCGGCCTGCATGCCACGCCGGCCGAGGTGGACGACAGCCGCCGCCGCATCGAGGCGCTGCGGGTGGAGCTGGACATCATCGGCCGCGAACAGGCGATCGGCATCGATGCGGGGGAGCGGGCGGCGGCGGCGCGCCAGCGGCTTGACGCCGAACTGGCGCGGCTGGAAGCGCTCGAGGCGCGCTGGGACACTGAAAAGCGGCTGGTGGACCGCATCCTGAAGCTGCGCGCCGATCTGCGCGCCGCCGGCGAAAGCTGCGATGCCAGCCAGCGCGCCGACTGGCTGGCCGAGCTGCGCGACCGCCAGCGCGAACTGGCCGAGCGCCAGGGCGAGACGCCGCTGATCCTGCCGACGGTGGACCGGCAGGCCATCGCCGCCGTGGTGCAGGACTGGACCGGCATCCCGGTCGGCCGCATGGTCCGGAACGAGGTCGAAAGCGTGCTGAATCTGGCGGACACGCTGGGCCAGCGCATCATCGGCCAGCGCCATGCGCTGGAAATGATCGCGTGCCGCATCCAGACCGCGCGCGCAGGCCTCGATCATCCGGACAAGCCGGTCGGCGTGTTCCTGCTGGCCGGCACCTCGGGCGTCGGCAAGACCGAGACGGCGCTGGCGCTGGCCGAGACGCTTTACGGCGGCGAACAGAATCTCATCACCATCAACATGAGCGAATATCAGGAAGCGCATACCGTCTCGTCGCTCAAGGGCGCGCCGCCGGGCTACGTCGGCTACGGCGAGGGTGGCGTGCTGACGGAAGCGGTGCGGCGCAAGCCGTATTCGGTGGTGTTGCTGGACGAGGTAGAAAAAGCCCATCCGGACGTGCACGAGCTGTTCTTCCAAGTGTTCGACAAGGGCTGGATGGAAGACGGCGAAGGCCGCGTGATCGACTTCAGGAACACGCTGATCCTGCTGACTACCAATGCCGGCACCGATCTGATTACGCGCCTGTGCGCGCAACCGCGGCTCTTGCCCGAACCGGACGCCATGGCCGCCGCGCTGCGCGCGCCGCTGCTGGAGGTATTTCCGCCGGCGCTGCTGGGCCGCCTGGTCACGATACCGTATTACCCGCTCAGCGACAGCATGCTGGCCGCGATCATCCGCCTGCAACTGGGCCGCATCGGCAAACGCATGGCCGCCAGCCACAAGATCCCGTTCACCTACAGCGAGGACGTGGTGGCGCTGATCGCCAGCCGCTGCGCCGAGATGGAAAGCGGCGGACGCGTGATCGACGCCATCCTGACCAACACGGTCCTGCCGGCGATCAGTACCGCCTTCCTGCGTCGTCAGCTCGATGGGCTTCCGGCGCGGGCGGTGCGGCTGACGGTGGCGGACGGCGACTTTAGCTACGCTTTCGACTGACGCCACCACACCTATATCAAACACAGGAGAATCACATGGTTCAAATGACCGCAAGTAATATGCCATCCTGGAAGTGGGACCAGAACGCCGGTTCCGATGGCGAAGCGGCGATGCAGGGCGGCGCCGCCGCCGCGACGTATTTTGCCACTGCGGGCGGCCTGGCCAGCACCAGCGGCTTGTTCGGCATGCAGTACGGCCCGAACGGGTGGGAGCGCACCATGGACCGACGCATCGCCGTCACCACTGGCCTGAACACCATGGCCGCCGCGGCCAACGGTGCCGCCATCTTTTCGCAGTTGGCCGGTCCTGGCGGCGTGGTGGCGGGGACGGCGCTTGGCTTGATCTCGACCGCGGTCACCGGCGGCTTCGCTGCCTACGATGCGCAGAAGTGCCGCGCCGCGCTGCGGCAGCTTGCGGCGCAGCTGGACGGGATGAGCGCGGAGAAAGCACAGGACCCGGACATGGTGGTGGTCAAGCAGACGCTGAACTTTTGTCTCGGCCAGCAGGATACGCGACAGTACAAGGGCGTGGCCGATGCGGTGATCATCGGCCAGCCGCTGAAGGTCATGTACAAGACCGGCCGCGCCATCTACAAGGAAGTGCAGGGCACCAAGGGCGTGGCGCGCGCCCAGCATTCGCGGCGGCTGGTGCAGATCGCCAAAAAAAACACCAAGGCGGCGGAACTGGCGCGTGCCATCATCACGGCGCTGATGGCCAAGGACCTGGACGGCATCATGGAAAATGCCGTCAGCGACGCCATGCGGACGGGTTGAACGCATGACGACCACGCAAGTTCACCGCGAACTCGCCTTCAGCTGCGCGCTGGGCGCGGACACGCTGCTGCTGCGCCGCATGCAGGGCAGCGAGGCGCTGTCGCAGCTGAGCGAATATATATTGGACCTGTACAGCGAGCGCAGCGACCTGAATATCGACGATCTTCTGGGCACGCCGGCCACGGTGGCGGTGGACCTGCCGCGCGGCGGCAAGCGCTATTTCAGCGGCATCGTCACGCGCTTTGCGCACAGCGGCCGCCAGGGGCGCTACGCCACCTATCAGGCCACGATGCGGCCCTGGTTCTGGCTGTTGACGCGGTCGTCCGACTGCCGCATCTTCCAGGAACAGAACGTGCTGGATATTGTCCGCTCGGTGCTGGCGCCATATTCGGTGGCCGATATCGACACCTCGGCGCTGAGCGGCAGCTATCAGCCCTACGACTATTGCGTGCAGTATCGCGAGACGGATTTCCAGTTCCTCAGCCGGCTGCTTGAGCGCGAGGGGATTTACTATTACTTCCGCAGCTCCGCGGGGCGCCACACCATGATGCTGTGCGACTCGTACGCGGCGCATGCGCCGGCGCCAGGCTATGCCAGCCTGCCATACATGCCGGCGCTGGACCATGCGATGCGCGACAGCGAAGTGGTGTACGAATGGAGCATGGGAGGCGAGATCGAGCCAGGGGTGCAGGCGTTGCAGGATTTCGACTTCGAGAAGCCGTCTTCCAGTCTGCTGGTCAAGTCGGCCGTGGTGCGCGACTATGCGCACGGGCGCCATGCGCTGTATGACTACCCGGGCGGCTACAGTGAGCGTGCCGCCGGCGAGACTTACGCCGGGATGCGGCTCGATGCCCGCCAGACCAGCTACCGCCAGGTGCGCGCCGCCACCCGGGCGCGCGGACTGTATCCGGGCTGTCTGTTTTCCCTGAGCGGCCATCCGCGCGGTGACCAGAATGGCGAATATCTGTTGACGTCCGCGCAGTACACGCTGTCCTCTGATACCTATGAACCGGTGTGGCCGGCGGAGCCGGGTACGGTGCTAAGCTGCAGTTTCGCCGCACTCGCGCGCCAGACCGATTTCCGTCCGCCGCGCAGCACGCCCAAGCCGGTGATGCAGGGACCGCAGACCGCCATCGTGGTCGGCAAGGCGGGCGAGGAAATCTGGACCGACAAGTATGGCCGCATCAAGGTGCAGTTTCATTGGGACCGCCTGGGCCGCGAGGATGAAAGCAGCTCGTGCTGGGTGCGCGTGGCGCAGGGCTGGGCCGGCAAGCGCTGGGGCAGCGTGTTCTTGCCGCGCGTCGGCCAGGAGGTAGTCGTCAGTTTCCTGGAGGGCGATCCCGACAAGCCGCTGGTCACCGGCTGCGTTTATAACGGCGACAACATGCCGCCATACGCGCTGCCGGCGCAGGCTTCGCGTTCCGCCATCCGCAGCCACAGCGTGCAGGGGCAAGGCTACAACGAACTGCGCTTCGAGGATAAGCGTGGCGCGGAACAGTTTTATCTGCGCGCGGAGCGCGATCTCGAACAGCGTGTACAACGCGACGCGCTGGCCTGGATGGGACGCGACAGCCATCGGATCGTCAAGGGCGACAGCTATGACCAGACGGCAGGCGACCGCCATGTCCGGACCGGGGGGGACCGTCGCGAGAGCGTCGACGGCGCGGTGTCGCTGAGTTCCATCCTGAATATGCAGCTGCACAGCGGCCTGATTTCCAGCCTTGAGGCCGCGCAGCATGTCCACATCAAGGCGGGCATGAACGTGGTGATCGAGGCCGGTGCCAGCATCACGCTGAAGGCCGGTTCCTCGTTCCTGACCATAGGTCCGGCATTGATCACCGCGTCCACCATGCCGGTGCCGTTGCCGGCCGCCGCGCTGGCGGTGGAAGCGGCGCTGCTGACCGTACAAACCTTGCCGGCCGCCGCGCCGGCCGCAGCCAAGGAGGCCGACGATGGCAAACAATGATGTGACGCTGGTGCTGAATGTGCTGAGTTACCGTGGCCAGCCGCCAGCTGAAGCGGTGAGCGCGCGTTTTGCGGGGGAGGGCGGCACCCTGGGCCGGGGCCAGGACAGCACGCTGGTGCTGGCCGATCCGGACAAATACATCTCCCGCCAGCACGCCAGCGTGACGCGGCAGGACGGAACTTACTATTTCGCCGACTGCGGCGGCAATCCGAGCATCGTCAACGGGCAGCCTCTGGGCGGCGGCGCCAGCATCGCACTCAGTGACGGCGACCGCATTCTGATCGGCGATTATCTGCTGCAGGTAGCCATGGAGCTGCCACCGCCAGCGCCGCCGCCAGCGCCGCTGCCAGAAGAGGAACTGGCCACCATCGTCAAAATTCCCGCAGGCTTTGATCCGTTGGCGACCTTATTGGCCCCCGTGCCGGCGCCGGCTTCCACGGCGGCGGATGGCGCTGTGCTGCAGGCACTGCTGAACGGCCTTGGCCTGCCCGCGCTGCGCCCCGGCCAGTCGCCCGAACAATTGGCGGAAACGGTCGGCGCAATGCTGCGCGCCGCCGTCGGCGGCACCATGAGCGTGCTGATGGCGCGCGCCCTGACCAAGCGTGAAAGTCACATCGACATGACCATGATCACCGCCCAGGCCAACAACCCGCTTAAATTCTTCCCCGACGCCGACAGCGCGCTGGCGCAGATGCTGGGCAGCCGGATTCCCGGCTACCTGCCTCCGGTCGAAGCCCTCGAAGGCGCCTTCGACGATCTGCGCGCGCATGAACTGGCGGTCATCGCCGGCATGCGCGCGGCGCTGGCGGCGGTGGTGCAGCGCTTCGATCCGCACAGACTGGAGCAGCGCATGCCGGAGCCGGGCCACCTCGACAAGCTGATGCCGGCCGCGCGCAAGGCACGGCTGTGGGATCGCCTGACCGAGTTGTACGCCGATCTGGCGCGCGACGCCGACGAAGATCTGCAGCGCCTGTTCGGCGAAAAGTTCTCGGCCGCCTATGAGCAGCAGGTCGCACGCCTGCGCGCGCCCCTTTCAACCCACCCGTAAAGTCGAACCGTATGTCCTGGAATAGCAAAGTAATCTGGTCCGAAGGCATGCTGCTGCAACCGCAGCACCTGCAGCAGCACGACCGTTATCTACAGACGCAGATGGACGCGCGCGCCGGCGTCCTGCGCCCTTATGCCTGGGGATTCTCCCGCCTGGCGATCGACCAGCAGCAGCTGGCGCTGGGCAAGCTCGCGCTGCAATCGTTCAGCGCCATTCTGCCCGACGGTACACCCGCCGGCCTGCCGGTGGAAGACCTGGCACCGCTGCCGCTCGAGATCCCGGCCGATGCGCGCGACGTCAGCGTGGTACTGGCGCTGCCGGCGCGCCGTCACGGCGTAGCGGAAGTCGATGACCGCGCCGGCCCCGATAACTATGCCCGCCATGCCAGCGCCGAGTACGAGGCGTGGGACAGCAATGGGCTGGACGACAGCGCGCTGATGACTGTCGGCCGCATGCGCCTGCGGCTCGCGCTGGCGACCGAAGCCAACGATGCCTACGTCACGCTCGGCGTCGCCCGCGTGATCGAGCGCCGGCCGGACAATACTGTCGTGCTGGATACCGGCTACATGCCACCCGTGCTGGAAGTGCGCGCGGCGCCGGCGCTGGCCAGTTTTGTCGACGAACTGCGCGGCCTGCTTCAGCAGCGTGCCGAGGCGCTCGCCTCGCGCCTGGCCCAGCCGGGCGGCAACGGCGCGGCCGAAATCGCCGATTTCCTGCTGCTGCAGCTGCTGAATCGCAGCCAGCCGCTGATGGCGCACCTGGCCGGCATGAGCGGCCTGCATCCCGAGCGTCTGTATGCGGAGCTGGTGAAGTTGGCGGGCGAACTGGCCACCTTCACCCAGCCCGACAAGCGCAGCGCCGACTATCCGGCATACCGCCATGACGACCTGGCGTCCAGCTTTGCGCCGTTGATGCTGGACCTGCGCCGTTCGCTGTCGGTGGTGATGGACGCCCACGTGGTGCCGATCGCCCTGGAAGAACGCCAGTACGGTATCCGCGTGGCGGTACTGCCCGATCAGGAACTGCTGCGCAGCGCGAGCTTTGTGCTGGCGGTGCACGCGCAGATGCCGGCGGAAGCGGTGCGCAACGGCTTCCCGCCGCAGGCCAAACTGGGGTCGGTCGAAAAGATACGCGATCTGGTCAACCTGCAGCTGCCCGGCATCGGCCTGCGGCCATTGCCGGTGGCGCCGCGCCAGCTGCCGTTCCTGGCCGGGTACAGTTATTTTGAGCTGGACCGCGGCAGCGACTACTGGCAGCAGCTGTCCAATTCCGCCGGCTTCGCGCTGCATGTGGCGGGCCATTTCCCCGGCCTGCAATTGCAGTTCTGGGCCATCCGCCAACCGCAGCAGGATCGCGCATGAGCACCGGACCATTCACCGCCGAGCAGGACCCGGACAGCACTATCCTGATGCCGAATCCCGGCGGACGCCGCCCGGCCAGCGAGCGGCCGGCGCCCACAGAGCCCGCGGCGGCCCCGGCATCGCCGGTGCATGTAGACGGCGCTGTCGACCTGCATGGCTGTGGCCTCAATCCGCTGGTGCGGGCGGCGCAGGCGCTGTTGGATTTGGTGGTGCCGCTGCGCTTCGTGACCACGGCGCCGGACATGGAAATGCTGCGCCTGCGGCTGACGGTGGAAATGCGCGCCTTCGAAACGGCGGCGCGCGCCAGCCACGCCGATGCCGAAACCGTGGCCGCCGCTCGCTACGCGCTGTGCACCTTCCTGGACGAAACCATCGCCAGCACGCCGTGGGGCGGCAGCGTGTGGAACAGCCGCAGCCTGCTGGTGGCGTTCCATAATGAAGCCTGGGGCGGCGAGAAATTCTTCCTCATCCTGCAGCGCCTGAGCCAGGACGCGCGCGCCAACCTCGACGTGCTGGAGCTGATGTATCTGTGCCTGGCGCTGGGACTCGAAGGCCGCTACCGTGTGCTGCCGGGCGGGCTCGATCAGCTCAGCGTCCTGCGCGAACGCCTGCTGCACCTGATCCAGCAGCAGCGCGGCGCCATCGAGCAGGACCTGTCGCCGCACTGGCGCGGCAACCCGCCGCCGCCGCCCTCCATGCTCCGTCGTGTGCCGTTATGGGTGCTGGTTGCCGCCGCCGGTGTGATCCTGCTGGTGCTCCAGTTGACCTATAGCTGGCTGCTGAACCGGAGTTCCGATCCGGTCTACGCGCAACTTGGCGCGGTGCGGGCGGCTGCGCCGTCGCGCAACGTGACGGCGACGACGCCGGGCCCGGCGCCGGTGCGGGTGGCGCGCTTCCTGGCGCCGGAGATCGCCGAAGGACTGGTCAGCGTCTCCGAGACAGCCGACCGCTCCACCGTCACCCTGCGTGGCGACGGCGTATTCGCCTCGGGCAGCGCGGAAGTGATGCGCAACCAGGAAGCGACCATCCGCCGCATCGGCGACGCGCTGACCACGGTGCCCGGCAAAGTAATCGTCATCGGCCACACCGACAACACCAAGCCTGCGCTGTCGGCGCGCCTGCCGTCCAATTACGACCTGTCCAAGGCGCGCGCGCGGACGGTGGCGGCGCTGCTGGCCGAGCGTTCCGGCCCGGCTACGCGTTACAGCAGCGAAGGCCGTGGCGAAAGCGAACCGGTGGCGCCCAACGACAACGCCGTCAACCGCGCCCGCAACCGCCGCGTCGACATCGTGGTGCTGACGCCTCCGCAACCGCAGTAAAAGAAGACACCAATATGAAACGATTGATGAACAAGCCGTGGATGTGGACGGCGGCCGGACTGCTGCTGGTGGCCTTGCTGATCTGGTATGAAGGGCCGCTGCTGGCGTTCGACGGTCACGAGCCACTGGCCAGTACGTCGGCGCGCTGGACGCTGATCATGCTGGTGGTCCTGGCCGTCGCCGCCTGGCATGGCTGGCGGCTGTGGCGCGCCCGACGCGGCAATGCGCAGCTGGCGGAGGCGGTTTCCGCACCAGCGCAGGAGAATGGTGAAACTGCCATTTCCGCCGCCGAAGTGGCTGCGCTGGGTGAGCGCATGCGCGCCGCGATGGCGGTGCTGCGCAGGGCTTATCCCGGCTGGAAAATGCGCGGCCAATATTTGTACCAGCTGCCCTGGTATATGTTCGTCGGTGCGCCCGGCAGCGGCAAGACCACGGCGCTGACCCAGTCCGGCCTGCAGTTTCCGCTGGCCGAGACCATGGGGACGGGCGCGATTGCCGGCGTCGGCGGCACCCGCAATTGCGACTGGTGGTTCACCGATGAAGCGGTGCTGCTGGATACGGCGGGTCGCTACACCACGCAGGACAGCCACGCACAGGCCGACAAGGCCGCATGGACGGGATTCCTGGGTCTGCTCAAGAAGCACCGCAGCCGCCGCCCGGTGAACGGCGTGATACTGGCCATCAGCGTGGCCGATCTGCTGCAGCAGGGCGAGGCGGCACGACAGACGCAGGCGCAGGCGATCCGCGCCCGCATCCACGAGCTGCACCAGGAACTGGGCATGGCCTTCCCGGTGTACGTGATGGTTACCAAAAGCGATCTGCTGGCCGGCTTCGCCGAATTCTTCGATCCGATGGGCCGCGAGGAGAGGGCGCAGGTGTGGGGCATGACCTTCCCGCTGCCGGCGGACGGCTCGCCCGCCGCCGCGCTGGCCAGCTACGCCGACGAATTCGACGCGCTGGAGCGCCAGCTGCAGGCGCGCGTGCTGACCCGCATGCAGCAGGAACGCGACCTGCAGCGGCGCGCCTTGTTGTACAGTTTTCCGCAGCAGTTTGCCGGCCTGGGACCGGTGCTGGGCCGTTTCCTGCACACGGTATTCGAAGCGAACCGCTATGAACAGGCGGCGCTGCTGCGCGGTGTCTACTTCACCAGCGGCACGCAGGAGGGCAGCCCGATCGATCGGGTGATGGCGGCGCTAGCGGCGGCATTTGGACTCGGCCGCAAGGCACTGCCGGCCGGCGGCGGCAGTGGTCGCAGCTATTTCATCACGCGCCTGATGCGCGACGTGATTTTCAGGGAGGCGGGGCTGGCAGGGATCAACCGCGCGGCCGAGCGGCGCCGCCAGCTGATCACCTGGGGTGCGTTGGCCGGCGGCTCGCTGCTGGCAATCCTGCTGGCCGTCGGCCTGACCATCAGCTACGGGCGCAACCAGCGGCTGGTGGCGGAATCGGCGACTGCCGCCACAGATCTGGCGAAACTGGCGGCAGCCACGCCGGCCGGCGGCAACGTGCTGGCGGCCCTGCCGCTGCTGAACGCAGCGCGCGCGCTGCCGGCCGGCTATGCCAGCCAGGACGACAGCATCCCGTGGCTGAACCGCATGAGCCTATATCAGGGCGAAAAGCTCGGCGATGGCGCGGTGGCGGCTTACCGCCGGCTGCTGCGCACCACACTGCGGCCGCGCATCGTCGCCAACATGGAGGATGCGCTGCGGCGCGGCGACGCCAATAATCAGGACTTCCTGTACGAGACCTTGCGTGTCTACCTGATGCTGGGACAGCATCAGCATTTCGACGCGGCCTCGGTCCAGGCATGGGTGGAATTCGACTGGCGCCGCAGTCTGCCGGAAGCGAACGAAGCGCAGCGTCGCCAGTTGCTGGCGCACAGCGCCGCGCTGCTGGAGGCCGAAGATCAGGCCGACCCGGTGGCGCTGGACGCGGCCTTGGTGGCGCAAGTCCGTCTGACGCTGGCCGGCATGCCGCTGCCACAGCGAATCTATAACCGTCTGAAACGGCAGGTGTCGTCCGGTTCCCTGCCGGAATTCAGCATCAACGGTGCGCTGCGGCGCGACGGCTCCGGGGTCTTTGCACGCGTCAGCGGCGCGCCATTGTCGCGCGGTGTCAGCGGCATATACAGTGTCGCCGGTTATCGCAAGGTCGCGGACCAGAGCGGGCAGGCGGTGGCCGATGTCGCCAAGGACAACTGGGTGCTGGACCGCCAGGAATCGGAGGCGGCGGCCGGCATCGACCAGCTCAAGGCCGCTGTCATGCAGCTGTACTTCGCCGACTACATCCGCCAGTGGGACAACTTCCTGGCCGACGTGCGACTGGCGCCCGTGAGCACCCTGGATCAGGCGGCGCGCGTGACGAACACCTTGTCCGGCGCGGATTCGCCGCTGCGCGCCTTGCTGCTGGCGGCGGCGCGCGAAACCACGCTGGAAGGTGCGCGCCCGGACGCCCGCGGCGCCGTCGATCAGCTGGTACGCGACAAGCTGAATGCCGCCCGCAGACAGCTGGAATCGGTGCTGGGCAGCGCCGACGCGGCGCCGCCGGAGTCGCCGCAGCATCCGGTCGACCAGCATTTTGCGGCCTTGCACCGGCTGGCAGGCGGCCAATCGCCGGCGATGCTGGACCAGTTGCTGGCGCTGATCAAGGACGCGGCGCTGTATTTCGACGCGGCCGACAGCGCTCGCCGCAACGGCACGCCGGCTCCTTCCGCCGATGCGCTGGTGCGCCTGAAACGCGGCGGCGACGGCCAGCCGGCCCCGCTGCCGGTACTGCTGCAGAACATCGACGCCGCCGGCAATGTGCTGGCGCAGAACAGCGAACGGACGCGCCTCAACGCACTGTGGGCCGGCAGCGGCGCGTCGTTCTGCCGCGACGCCATCGCCGGCCGATATCCGCTGGTGCGCGGCGGCACGCGCGACATCGCGGCGGACGATTTCGGCAAATTCTTCGCTCCAGGCGGACTTGCGGACGACTTTTTCAGCAAAAACCTGGCGCCGCTGGTGGACATGAGCGGCAGCCAGTGGCACAGCCGCGCCGGTGGTTCGGCGGCGTTGTCGCAGGAGGCGCTGGACCAGTTCCAGCGGGCCGCGCGCCTGCGCGACATGTTCTTCGGCGCTGGCGGCCGTCAGCCATCGATGCGCTTCGACCTCAAGGTCGCCGCCATCGACCCGGCGTTGGGCCAGTTGACGCTGACCATCGACGGGCAGCCGCTGAGCGGACAGCAGGGCGCGGTCTCGGTGCTGCTCCCCAGCGGCAAGGGTAACGGACAGATACGCTTCGAGGCCAGTCCGGCACTGCGCGGCGACTGGCACACCGAAGGTCCATGGGCCTGGCTGCACATGATGGATCGCGGCCTGGTGACGCCGCTGCAGGGAGAACGTTTCCGCCTGAATTTCGATCTGGAGGGCCGTCAGGCCGTCTACGAGCTGACGGCGAGCAGCGTGATGAATCCGTTCCGACGCGAGCTGCTGGAGCAGTTCCGCTGCCCGGCGGCGCTATAGATGATGGGCGGCTCAGGCGCCGCCTATCCATGCCGCCTGTTCGAGAAAGCGCGCGCGTGCGGCCGGCGCTTCGATGTGGCTGGCCAGCAGTGCGACAAAATCCTTGCGGCCGGTGGCCTGGCGCGCGACGCGCTTGACGACGATGGCGGCAATCGGCCCGATCGCCTGCGCCAGCAGTGGGACGGCGGCGCCGGTCAGCTCCTGCGACAGCGGTGCCGGCATGGTCTGGCTGCCCTGGGTCGGCGGCGGCACCGTCAGCATCGGCGTGCTGCGCTCCGCCAGCAGATGGCCGGCGCGGATTTCCGCCAACTGCTGCTGGAACAGCGCCTGCGCCTGCGGCGACGGGATATGGGCCAGCAGTTGCCGGCCCAGCGAGTCGAAATCGGGCGCCGCCGGCACGATCTTGCGCAATAACAGCTTGGCCATGGGGCCGATCTGGCGCGCCAGTATGAGTTCCAGCGCCGGCATCGATGCCGCCAGCCAGTCCGGCGGCGCCAGGGTGTCGGCGGCCGTGCCGTGCAGCGACGCCGCCGGTCCGGAGGGCGCCAGCAGGATGGTGGCGTCCTGGTCGCCGTCGTCGCTGCGCAGCGCGGCCGTCAGCGCCTGCAGGAATTCGCGCGCTCCGGCATAGCGGGCTTCGCGATCCTTGGCCAGGGCGTGCCGCAGCACCGTATCCAGCCCGGCGGGCAGCGTCGGATTCAATTGCGTCGGCGCGGGCGGCGTATGGTTCAGCACCTGCTGCATCACCGTCGCGGCGGAGCCGGTGAACGGCCGCTGGCCGGTCAGCAGCTGATACAGCACCACGCCGGCCGAAAACAGATCGCTGCGGCCATCCACCGCCTCGCCCCGGAACTGCTCGGGCGACATGTAGCTGGGGGTTCCCAGCATGGCGCCGGTCTGGGTCAGGGTGGACGATTCGATGCGGGCGATGCCGAAATCGCTGATCTTGATGCGGCCTTCGCGCGTGACCAGCAGGTTGGCCGGCTTGATGTCGCGGTGGACCACGCCGTGCGCATGCGAGTAGGCCAGGGCGGTCAGCAGATCGCCGTACCATTCCAGCACCTGCGCCAGCGATGCCGGCTGTTCGCGCAGCAGCGCGGACAGCGGCGTGCCGTCGATGTACTCCATGGCGATGTAGGCCAGGTGCTCTTCTTCGCCGTATTCGTAGACCGTCACGATATTCGGGTGCATCAGCCGGCCGGCGGCCTGCGCCTCCTTGCGGAAGCGTTCCACGATCTCGCGCGCCGGCGCATCGTCGCCGAGGTCGCGGCGTACGGTCTTCAGCGCCACGGTGCGGCCGATCAGCGGATCGGTGGCGCGGTAGACCACGCCCATCGCACCCTGGCCCAGCATGCCATCCAGTCGGTATTTGCCGATCTGGCGCGGCGCGTCATTCACCTCACTCATCGAGCATCTTCATGGCGCTGGCCAGGCTGGTGCGCATGCGGTCGAACGATTGCGACAACTGGGCCAGCTCGTCGCCATCGCTGGTATCGAAGGCGGCGGCATCGAACTGGCCCAGGCTGACCTGGTCGGCCAGCGACGCCAGACGGCGTACGCGGCGCGTCACGAACAGGTGGATGGTGATGTTCAGCACCACGAACAGGAACGCGAAAATGCCCAGCAGCGACCACATATAGGTATACAGCAGGGTGCGGGCGCGCTGCAGCGGCACTGTCATCGGC
Source organism: Duganella callida (assembly GCF_004614165.1). GTDB lineage: Bacteria > Pseudomonadota > Gammaproteobacteria > Burkholderiales > Burkholderiaceae_D > Rugamonas > Rugamonas callida. The sequence continues at coordinate 20,583 of NZ_SPVG01000156.1, forward strand.
ACCGACACCACCTGGGCGCCGACCACTTCGTTCATTTTCCAGCCGAAGCCATTGGCGCTGCCGTAAATGTCGGTCATGGTTTTCGGTGCGGCGTCCGGCGTGCTGTGGCAGGCCAGGCAGGCCGCGTTGGTGATGCGGATCGGCCGGGCGATGAAGATGGCCGGCCCGCCCGCCGTCATGCGCTCGCCCACCAGTTCCGGTTTGGACGGATTGGCGCGCAGGGTATGGACCAGCGGGGTTTCCCACTCATTGGCGCGGTTGCGCGGATTGGTCGGATTCAGCGTGGCCTGCTTGTAGCTGTAGTCCGGATAGGCTTTCAGCAGTTCGTTCAGGTGTTCGATGGCGGCAAAAGTCGGCACGGACTCGGGCAGGAACTCGAATTTCATGCGGTTGTCCAGCAGCGGCACGATGTGCGCGGCCGTGTATTTGCCGGCGGCGTTGGATGCCTGCATCAGCAGACGGGCGTTTTGCAGCGTCTCTTCCCGCGCATTGCTGACCAGGAGCTGATTGGTGACGACGCTGGCGGCGCCGAAGCCCAGCACGGCGACGAGCAGGAATACCAGATTGAATTTGGCGGCAAGCGAGCGTTTTTTCATGGATCAGAACAGGTAATTGGACATGCCGGGAGGGCGCTTTTTGACGGTTTTCTGCAGGGCCTGACGCCAGTCGGGATCATCGCCCAGCTGCGCTTCCACATTCTGGCGGAAGGCCGCGTCATTCAGGCGCGGCGTGAACTGCGCGACCATGCGCTTGCGCAGCAATGGCGGAACATCGTTCCAGCTGGCCAGATCCTGCACCTCGATCTCGCGCAGCGCCGCTGGATCGGCCGGCCGGATGCGGCTGGCGATGGTCACCAGCGGGTCATAGAAAGTGCGCGGCATTTCGCTGACGAACTGCCGTGGCGCGCGTTGCGACACCTGGAGCGCCTGTTCGCCGTTGCGTACCGCGTACTGGTCGCGGCCAACCGCGGTCGGGCCGGTGGCGCCGGGACGGTCGGTCTCGGTCAGCGGCAGCGGGCCCTGTTCGACAAACAGTTCGGTCTTCGTGCCGGCCAGATGCAGGATGGCGCTGCCGTGGTCGGCCTTCAACTGCCACGGGCCGGCGGATGCGGCGAGCTGGCTGTTGGCCGGTTTAGTCGCGGCCAGCTTCAGCCAGCCGCGCAACAGCAGCACCGTCGGTGACGCCGGTCCGTCCAGCTGCACACTGCTGGACGGACCGAGGGCCAGCACGGCGCCGTTGGGCCATTCGATCTGCAGGCCGCTTGCACCGGATTCGACGATATCGCCCGGCAGCAGCCTTACGCCGGCCGGGGCGTCATACACGGTGGTCTTGCGTATCAGCCTGGCGGGCCGTTCGGCGTGCGACAGCAGCGCAGTCTGTGCCGACGCCGGCGCCGGCAGCACGGTCGCCATCAGCGTCAGAAGGCCGGCGGCAAAGGAAAATGGACGATGCATAAATTCGGATGGTTTGCGGTATAACGGAAATACGCGCGAACCACCCGGGCGGATGCACCGCCGGAAAAATTATTTTACGCTGGCTGATGCCTCGACCGGCTCCGTCATGCGGCGGCGCTTGACAGCGTCGTCGGCGGCGTTCAGGTCCGGCGGGAAGTCGTCTACATGGATGGACAGACTGGTGTAGCGCGCAAAGTCGGACATGGCGCGACGCTCTTCCGGCGTCACCAAGCCCTGGGCCGCGATGTCGGTGATCCAGCGTTCCATATCGGGCAGGTTTTGCGGCGCCGGCGACAGCTCGCCCTCCTTGATTTTCGGCTTGAGGCGGTGCTCGATGCCTTCCACCATGGCCTGCAGGCCGAAAGCCAGCTCGCCGCAGGCCACCGGGTCGCGCAGGTCGTCGGCCAGGAAGCTGCCGGCCAGCAGGCGCTCGCGCGCGTCGTCGTGGGTCTGCATGGCGGTCGCGATGGCGGTACCCAACTTGTCCGATGGCGGCCCGTACGGCACGCCGAACGGGAACACCAGCAGGCGCGCCACCACGGCGGCGACGCGGTTGGGGAAGTTCTGCAACACGCCGTCCAGCGCCAGGGCCGCCTTGTGCAGTGCGTCCTGCACCGACCAGTGGACGTACGGAGCGTCCTGTTCGCGCCAGCCCTCGTCCTTGTAGCGCTTGAGGGTGGCGCTGACCAGGTAGAGCAGCGACAGTGTATCGCCGAGGCGCGCCGAGATGCGTTCGCGCCGTTTCAGGTCGCCGCCGAGGATGAACATGGACATGTCGGTCATCAGCGCGAACCCGGTGGACAGCCGGCCCACAGCGCGGAAATAGCGTGCCATGCCGTCGCCGGCGCGCGCCGGCACCGGTGCGGTGATGGCGCCGGTCAAACCGTACCACAGGGCGCGCACCGCGTTGACCACGGTGAAGCGCATGTGGCCAAAGAAGGCGGCGTCGAAATCGATCAGTCCCTGGCGCTCATCGGCATTGGCGGTGGCGCGCATCTCCTTCAGCACGTAGGGATGGGCGCGGATCGCGCCCTGGCCGAAGATGATCAGGCAGCGGGTCAGGATATTGGCGCCTTCGACCGTGATGGCGATCGGGATCTGCTGGTAGGCGCGTCCCAGGAAGTTGGAGGGCCCCATGCAGATGCCTTTGCCGCCCAGGATATCCATGCCATCGTTGACCACCAGGCGACCGCGCTCGGTGACGTGGTACTTGGCGATGGCCGAAATCACCGCCGGCTTTTCGCCCAGGTCAACCGCCAGCGCGGACAGGCGCCGTGTGGCGTCCATCATGTACAGATTGCCGCCCATGCGCGCCAGCGCTTCCTGCACGCCTTCGAACTTGCCGATGGCGGTGTTGAACTGGCGGCGGATGGCACAATACGCGCTGGTGCCGCGCACGGCCAGCTTGGCGGTGCCGACGCTGGTGGAGGGCAGCGAGATCGAGCGGCCGGCGGCCAGGCATTCCATCAGCATGCGCCAGCCCTTGCCGATCTGCCGCGGGCCGCCGATGATCCACTCCATCGGGATGAATACGTCCTTGCCGCTGGTCGGGCCGTTCTGGAACACGGCATTCAGCGGCCAGTGGCGACGGCCGATCACCACGCCCGGATGATGGGCCGGGATCAGCGCGCAGGTGATGCCGGGCGTGATATCCGGCGGCAGCAGCTTGTCCGGATCGGTCACGCGGAAGGCCAGGCCGAGCAGGGTGGCGATCGGTCCCAGCGTGATGTAGCGCTTGTTCCAGCTGACACGCAGGCCGAGCGTTTCCCGCCCATCATGGCTGCCCATGCAGACCACGCCGACATCGGGTATCGCGGCGGCGTCCGAGCCAGCGTAAGGGCTGGTCAGCGCGAAGCACGGGATTTCCTCGCCGGCCGCGAGGCGCGGCAGGTAATAATCTTTTTGCTGGTCGGTGCCGTAATGGAGCAGCAGTTCCGCCGGCCCCAGCGAGTTGGGCACCATCACCTGCACCGCCAGCGCGGAGGAGCGGGTAGACAGCTGCATCACCACCTGCGAGTGCATGTAAGCCGAGAAGCCTTTGCCGCCGTAGGCTTTGGGGATGATCATGCCGAGGAAGCCCTTGTCGCGCGCGAACTGCCAGGCCGGCTGCGGCAAGCCTTGCCAGACCTGGGTGCTTTCCCAGTCGTCCACCATCTCGCACAGCTGGCGCACCTCCTTGTCCATGAAGGCTTGTTCTTCCACCGTCAGCGCCGGATTGGGCAGCTGCATCAGCTTGTTCCAGTCAGGCTTGCCCGAGAACAGATCGGCGTCCCACCACACGGTGCCGGCCTCCAGCGCATCGCGCTCGGTGTCGGACATGGGCGGCAGGATGCGCTTGAACAGTCGGTAAATATGCGGCGTGACCAGGCTCTGGCGCATCGGCGGCACGACCAGGATGAAGACAATGGCCGCCAGCACGGCCACGATGATCCAGAATATCATGGCAATCTCCTCTCATTTGTAGCGGAGATTAGCGTGCGCCGAGTAATTCCACTGTGCGCTGGCGCTCATAGCGCCGGCGGCTTCAGAGCGGAATCTCGATCTGGTCGAACAGTTTGTCGTGCGCCATCAGGTGGGTGCTGTGCAGGTCGGTGTGGGCGCCGAGTTCATTGAGGAGCGTGGTGCGCGGCACTTCGGTGCCGGCTTCCACGCTGCCATGCTTGTCGGGGCGGGTGGAGAGCACGGTGGTCATGCGGCCCTTGCGGCTTTTCGGCCCTTTTTTGCTGAACGCGTTCCACATCGAGCGCGGCGTGGCATTCAGGCTGCCGTGGTGCCCGACCTTGTACACGTCCACGCTTTCCAGCAGCTTCCTGGTTTTCGGCTGACTCAAGGCGTATTGCCAGTTCTCGATCTGGCCGTCGCCGGGGAACAGGATCTTCTTGTTGGCGGTTTCGAACAGCAGGATCACGCTGGTGTTGTTCATCTGCTTGTCCAACGCCCGCACGATGGCCAGAAACTGTTCGCCGCGCGCTTGGCGCAGTCGGCTTGCCAGCCAGCGCACGCCCAGCGGCAGCTTGCCGCCGCGTGCCGCCACCTGCGACGGAAATGCCGGCCGGGCTTTGGCTGCGGTCGAAGCGTCGGCGTCAGCCTTCACGCGGCGCAGCTGGAACTGCCAGAACTCATCGGGGTCGCGGCTGCGCTGCCTGCTGATGCTTCCGGTCTGCTCCAGCGTCGGCGGCCCGAGGACATGGATGGTCACGCCCGGCAGAGTCTTCTCCAGTCCCGATTTGGCGCCGTGGTAGACATAGCGCTGCTCGCCGCCCATCGTTGACAGATTCAGCACCGCCGATTTGTTGGAAAGATTGTCTTCGCCGATGAAGCGCAACTGCGATTTGAGCGCTTCCGTCAGGCCCGGCGGCCCGCCATTCACGAAGCCGACCGCTTTTTCCGCCACCTGGTGCATGGATTGCAGCGCCGCCCTGAATCCGGCCTGCGGCGATGGAGCGCGCGCATCGACCGCCAGGTCCAGTTCTTCGGTCCACGGCTGCACCACGACCTTGGGCTGCAGTTTGCGGATGATGTCGCCCGGCGCCGTGCCGCCGGGATTGGTGGCGAATCCGCTGATATGGTCGGCGTGGCGGTGGGTGGCCACCACCGCATCCAGCCTGCCGCCGCAGGTGGCGGCGACATGCCTGGCGATGCGGGTCAGCTGGTCGGCGGCGGTGTCCTCGGGCAGGCCGGTGGTGCCGAAATCGATCAGGATATGCCGCATGCCGGACGGGTAGCCGAAGCGCAGCAGGAAGCAGTCGCCGAAGCCGACCTGGTAGGCGAAGATGGTCAGCGTGGTGGGGACATTCGCCATGAGAGTCTCCTACATCATCGCGCGCTTGCGGTGGATGTCCGCAAACTGGTTGCGCGCGTCGGGAGCTGTGCCCAGCTGACCGCTGCGCCACAGATAATCGAGCCGCGCGGACTGGCGCTCGGCGTCGTCCAACCGGTGTTCGATGTGGTATTTGATGCGGCCGAACTGGTCGAGCACAATGATGCCGCCGCCATAGGCGGTAATCGGCTGGGTCGGCGGCATGCCGGCGGGCCGCTCGATGCCGATGCTGGACCTGGCTTCGGCGCCGAAGATCTCGAACACCTGTACATACTCGCAGATGGTCTCGCGCAGGAAAAAGCCGTCCGGCCCCTGGCGCACGCTGGGCTGGACCGAGCGGACGCGCAGGTAGCCGCGTTCGTCGATCCTGAGCACGCGGCGGTTCTCCCAGATGAAGCGGAACACTTCCTCTTTGTCGTACAACATGCTGTCGGCATGGTTGCGCTGGTAGACAATGGCGGCGTCCTGGCTGAACGGCAGCCAGCAGCCGCTGGCCGCATCCGTGCCCCGGGATGGCGGCCGGATGCCGTAACCGGCGAAGCTGTCCTTCAGCAGCTGGCGGTAGGCGTAGCGCGTGTCGTCCGGCGCCACTTCGGCGTCGGCGGTCAGCAGCCCGGCCAGATAGGCGCTGAACGTCAGGTCCACCGGCGGGCAGTAGTCGAGCGCGCGTATCGCCATGGTCAGCAGATGCGAGGCGGCGCGCGCCCCTTCATCGATCACCATGTCAAGGTTGTAGCTGCGGCGCGGGAAAGTACCGAGTGCAGCGATGCGGCCGCACCACATGGCGACAAAGCCGCGCAGCATGGCGGCCGCAAACAGTTCGCCGCGCGCGTGCGCATCCTGATAAGCGTCGGACTGCAGCAGACCGGGGTCCGGCGCAATGCGTGCCGAGCGGCGCAGACAATCGGCCCGCGCGCCTTCCTCATCCATGCTGGCACCGAATTCCTTGCCCAGGCCAAGCAGCATGGAATCGAGGATGGCGTCCTGGCCGACGCGGGCGGCGGGGATCAGCCGTATCCGGTTGTCGGTCCGCACCGGACGGCCACCGGTCAGCGCCAGTTCCACCGCCTTGGGCAGCGAAAATACCGACAGCAGCGCAACCACATCGGCAAAGCCTTCGTGAAACGCCGCCTGATCGGGCGTGGAGGGCGTCGAGTAGCTATCGCGGACGCCATCCAGCAGCGCGTGCGTGGTCTCGTGCGCGACGATATCGTGGGACAGACAGGTGAACACGCGGCGTCGGGTTTTGTGCGAATCGAAGTAGCCGAAGAACAGCGCCTTGTCGCGCTCCGAATAGAAGGCGTTGGCCTCCATGAAGGCGTGCGGCGCCACGTGCAACTGATGGCCCTCGAAGCCCCAGGCCACGCGGCGGCCCAGCGCGAACTCGAAGATGCCCAGCGTGCGCATGACGATGGCGTAGACGTTCTGCGCATGGAAAGCGGGATCGGCGAGCAGGCTGTTTTCCCACGCCTTTCTGGCGCGCGCATCGTTGTCGGCGCCGCTGTAGGCATAGCGGTCTCGCGGCACGCCGGCGGTGTCGGGCGGCGGCTGGAACGGCGAGTAGAGCACCTCGGCGCTGGCGTCGAAGTCGGCCACCTTGACGCGGTAGCCGACCGGCCCCGGCGCCAGGTCTTCGTAGGCCAACTCGACCTGCTCAAATACCAGCCTGCCGGCGATCCGCACGTGCGGATCCTGCACCAGCATGGTCATTTTCCGGGTATTGAAGCGTGTCATGCCACCCTCGCAGAAGTTTGCATAGATAGCAATATGCAAACTACATCATCGCAAATTATTCAGATGGCGGGGTTGGTGATGACACAAAAGCGACGCAAATAAAAGCATTGCATTCCGGCCGCGATGTGCATCAGGGCAGCAGAACGGCCAATTCCTGCGCGCTGCGTTGCAGTACGGGAAGGAACTCGTCACGCAGCCGTTCGACACTGATGCGCGCGGCCTGGGTGCCGACGTTGAGCGCGGCCACCACCGCGCCGGAGGCGCCACGCACCGGTACCGCGATCGAGCGCAGGCCGATTTCCAGTTCCTCGTCGTTGATGGCGTAGCCGTCACGGCGCACCTGCCGCAGCACCTCGTGCAGCCGCTGCTTGTCGACGATGGTATTCGGCGTCATCGGGCGCAGGCTGACGCGGGCCAGGTAGGCATCCAGTTCGGCATCCGGCAGGTGCGACAGCATCACGCGGCCCAGCGACGTGCAGTAGGCCGGCAGGCGACTGCCGGTGTTCAACGCCACCGACATCACACGGGAGGTGGCGGAGCGGGCCACGTACAGCACCTCGTCTTCTTCCAGCACCGCCAGCGAGCTCGATTCGTTGAGCGCGCGACTGATGTTGTTCAGATAAGGCTGGGCCGACACGGTCAGCGGCGTCGAAGAAAGGTAGGAGTAGCCCAGGGTCAGGACCTTGGGCCGCAGCGAGAAGTTATTCAGTTCGGCGTCAACGTAGCCCAGTTCGCGCAGGGTGTGCAGGCAGCGGCGCACCGCCGCGCGCGGGATGCCGGTCTTCTGGCTGATGCCGGCGATGGTCTGCGGCTGGCGCGCATCGCTGAACGCCTGCAGCACGGCCAGGCCGCGCGCGAGCGAGGTCATGAAGCTTGGATCGGTCAGGGCGTCGATCTGTTCGGAGATGGTGGGCGCGCGTTCCGGCTCCCCGACGGGGTGGCTTGTAATTTTGGACATGGCGTGATTTTAGTCGGTTTTGCTTGACCCGTGAGGGTGCGCGGCCTACACTGAGCGTTCGATAATCAATTACATGTTCGATTATCGCACAATTTGAAGGGCAACCATGATAGACAAAACTTATGCTACGCTGGAGCGGGCGGTGGCCGACATCCACGACGGCGCCACCGTCATGATCGGCGGCTTCGGCAACGCCGGCATGCCGTCCGCGCTGATCGACGCCCTGATCGCGCAGGGCGCGCGCGACCTCACCATCGTCAACAACAACGCCGGCAATGGCGAAACCGGGCTGGCGGCGCTGCTCAAGGCGAGGCGCGTGCGCAAGATCATCTGTTCGTTTCCGCGCCAGGCCGATTCGCATCATTTCGATGCGCTGTACCGCGCCGGCGAGATTGAACTGGAACTGACGCCACAAGGGAATCTGGCGGAGCGCATCCGCGCCGCCGGCGCCGGCATCGGCGGCTTCTTCACGCCGACCGGTTACGGCACGCAGCTGGCCGAGGGCAAGGAGACGCGCCTGATCGACGGCCGCCACTACGTGCTGGAATCGCCCATCCATGCCGATTTCGCGCTGATCAAGGCACTGCGCGGCGACCGATGGGGCAATCTGGTCTACCGCAAGACGGCGCGCAACTTCGGCCCCATCATGGCCATGGCCGCCAGGACCACCATCGCACAGGTGCAGCAGGTGGTGGCGCTGGGCGAACTCGATCCGGAAGCGATCGTCACGCCTGGCATTTTCGTACAGCGCGTGGTGAGGGAGGCAGCATGAGTAACCGTTACAGCCGCGAGCAGATGGCCGCGCGCGTGGCGCAGGACATTCCCGAAGGCGCCTACGTCAATCTGGGCATCGGCCTGCCGACCAAGGTTGCCAACTATCTGCCAGCCGACCGCGAGGTATTTCTGCACAGCGAGAACGGCCTGCTGGGCATGGGGCCGGCGCCGGCGCCCGGCGAGGAAGATGAAGACCTGATCAACGCCGGCAAGCAGCCGGTAACGCTGCTGACCGGCGGCGCCTTCTTCCATCATGCCGATTCGTTCGCGATGATGCGCGGCGGTCATCTGGATGTGTGCGTGCTGGGCGCCTTTCAGGTGTCGTCCGCTGGCGATCTGGCCAACTGGCATACGGGCGCGCCGGATGCGATACCGGCCGTCGGCGGCGCCATGGACCTGGCGCTGGGCGCCAAGCAGGTGTTCGTGATGATGGAACATCAGACCAAGACCGGCGAAAGCAAGATCGTCGAAGCGTGTACCTATCCGCTCACGGCGATGGCGTGCGTCAGCCGCATTTATACCGACATGGCCGTGCTGGACGTGACACGCGATGGCCTGGCCGTACGCGAAATGGCACCCGGCCTCACGTTCGACGAACTGCAGGCCGCGACCGCGGCGCCTCTAATCAAAGGAAACGCACCATGAAGGACGCATTTATCTGTGACGCCATCCGCACGCCGATCGGCCGCTATGGCGGCGCGCTGAAAGACATCCGCGCGGACGACCTGGGCGCGGTACCGCTGCGCGCGCTGATGGAGCGCAATCCCGGCGTTCAGTGGAACCAGGTGGACGATGTGATCTACGGCTGCGCCAATCAGGCCGGCGAAGACAACCGCAACGTGGCGCGCATGTCGCTGCTGCTGGCCGGTCTGCCGCAGGAGGTGCCCGGCACCACCATCAACCGCCTGTGCGGCTCCGGCATGGATGCGGTGGGCACGGCGGCGCGCGCGATTCAGGCTGGCCAGGCCGAATTGATCATCGCCGGCGGCGTGGAGTCGATGACCCGCGCGCCCTACGTCATGGGCAAAGCCGACAGCGCATTTTCTCGCGCGGCGAAAATCGAAGACACCACCATGGGCTGGCGCTTCGTAAACGCTGCACTGCAGGCAGCCTACGGCACCGACACCATGCCGGAGACGGCCGAAAACGTGGCGCAGGACTACCGGATCAGCCGCGCGGATCAGGATGCGTTCGCGCTGGCGAGCCAGAACAAGGCTGCGGCGGCGATTGCGCACGGCATCTTCACGCAGGAGATCGTGCCGGTCGAGCTTCCGCAGAACCGCCGCGCCAAGACGCCCGGCGAACCGCCGCTGTTCGCGCAAGATGAGCATCCGCGCGCGACCTCGCTGGAAGCGCTGGCCAGGCTGAAAGGCGTAGTGCGCGCCGACGGCACGGTCACCGCCGGCAATGCCTCCGGCATCAACGATGGCGCTTGCGCACTGCTGATTGCCAACGGTGACGCGGCCAGCCGCCACGGGCTGAAGCCGTTGGCCCGCGTGGTCGGCATGGCGACGGCCGGCGTAGCGCCACGTGTGATGGGCATCGGCCCGGTGCCGGCGGTGCGCAAGCTGCTGCGCCAGACCGGCCTGACGCTGGAGCAAATGGATCTGATCGAACTGAATGAAGCCTTCGCCGCGCAAGGGTTGGCCGTGCTGCGCGAACTCGGTCTGCGCGACGACGATCCGCGTGTGAATCCGAACGGCGGCGCCATCGCGCTGGGGCATCCGCTGGGCATGAGCGGCGCGCGCCTGGTCACCACCGCGGCTTACCAGTTGCAGCGCTGCGGCGGCCGCTATGCGCTGTGCACCATGTGCATCGGCGTGGGCCAGGGCATTGCATTGATCATCGAGAGGGTATAACCGGGATACCCGCCAGCCCGTATAATTGCGCTACTTTGTTCAGGAGAGCATGTAATGCGGCTGTTGCTGGTGGAAGACGACCCGATGATAGGCGAAAGCATCGAGGACGGCCTGCGTGGCGAGAACTACGCGGTCGACCGCGTGCGCGACGGCCACGCCGCCGATCTGGCGCTGAGCAGCGTCAATTACGACCTGCTGTTGCTGGATCTGGGTCTGCCGCGCAAGCAGGGCATGGACGTGCTGCGCACGCTGCGCGCGCGCGGCCAGGACTTGCCGGTGCTGATCATCACGGCCCGCGACGGCATCGCGGCCAGGGTCGAAGGCCTGGACAGCGGCGCCGACGATTATCTGGTCAAGCCCTTCGACCTGGAAGAACTGCTGGCGCGCATCCGCGCCCTGCTGCGCCGGCGTGTGGCCCGGACGCAGTCTTTCATATCTCACGGCCCCCTGACACTGGACCTGGCCAGTCACGAGGTGCGCTTCGAGGGCCAGCCGGTCAAGCTCTCGGCGCGCGAGTTTTCCATTCTGCGCGCCTTGCTGGACAATCCGGGCGGTGTGGTATCGAAACGCCAGCTGGAGGAAAAGCTCTATGGCTGGAACGCCGAGATCGAAAGCAACACGGTGGACGTTTATGTGCACCGCTTGCGCAAAAAATTCGGCACCGATTTCATCACGACGGTGCGCGGGGTCGGCTACAAAGTGGCGGCCACGTCGTGAGGACCATCCGCCAGCAATTGATGATCGGTTTGCTGGGCGCCACGCTGGCCTGCGTGGTGGGCGCCGGCGCCATGCTGTATCGCTCGCTGCTGACCGAGACCAAGGAGCTGGCCGACCTGCAACTGCGTCAGCTCGCCGGCGCCCAGCCGGGAGAGGTCAAGGGCAGCCACGATCCGGAGGAAGCGTTTGTGCTGCAGACGTGGGACGCCAGCGGCGAGCGGCGCTACGAGGCCGCCGCGCCGGATTTGCCGCATCTGCCGCGGTATGACGCACAGGGCTACCGGGATGCGCAGGTGAATGGCGCCGTCTGGCGCATCTACGGCACCAGCGCGGCGGGACGCTACACGCAGGTGAGCCAGCCGCATGACGCGCGCCATGTTCTGGCGGCGCACATGGCCTTGCGCGCCGGCGCGCCGTTGCTGCTGATCGCCGTGCTGTTTTCCGGCTTGGTGATGCTGATCGTGCGACGCGCGCTGCGGCCGCTGCTGCGTCTGGAGCAGGCGGTGGCGGGGCAATCGCCCACCGCACTGCGCCCGCTCGATCCCGAGGCGACTGCTCCGGATCTGCGTCCGGTGGTGGAAGCGCTGAATGGCCTGATGGACAAGTTCGAGGAAGCCATGGCGGCTCAGCGCACCTTTATCGCCGACGCGGCCCATGAATTGCGCTCGCCGCTGACGGCGCTCAAGCTGCAGCTGCAACTGGTCGAGCGGGCCGACGGCGCCGAGGCGCGCGCGCTGGCGCTGGCCAGACTGCACGAACGGCTGGATCGGGGCAGCCACCTGGTGCATCAGCTGCTCAGCCTCGCGCGTCAGGAGTCGGGCACGGGGCCGGCGCAATGGAAGCCGATCGACCTCAATGAGCTGCTGGGAAGCGTGGTGGCCGATCATTCCGCCCTGGCCGACAGCCGCGGCATCGACCTCGGGGTGGAAAGCGCGCAAGCCATTGTGCTGCACGCGGACGGCGACGGCATGCGCGTCATGCTGAACAACCTGGTGGACAATGCGCTGCGTTATATCCAGGCGGGAGGTCGGGTCGATCTGCTGGCCGGCAGGGAGGATGGCCGCATCTATGTGCAGGTGCGCGACAATGGCCCGGGCGTCGCGCCAGAACACCGCGAACGCTTGTTCGACCGCTTCTTCCGCCCGGACGGCAATGAAGCCTGGGGTTCCGGGCTGGGCCTGTCCATCGTCCGCAGCATCGCCGACCGGCACCATGCGGTGGTCCGGCTGGGCGAGGGCGAACAAGGCCGGGGATTCATCGTCACGGTGCTGTTTTAATGCGGCGTTAATGTAGGAAGGCATAGACTGCGCCGGTTCTTCCTTCACCGCGCCTTTATGTCCAGGACCTGCCGCTACACGCTGATCGCCGTTTTCATCCTCGCTTCCCTGCTTGTCCTGCATGTCCGCACCCTGGTGCCGCCCGATGAAGGCCGTTATGCCGAGATGGCCCGCGAAATGTTTTTCAGCGGCGACTGGATCACCACGCGGCTGAACGGCATCAAATACTTTGAAAAGCCACCCCTGCATACCTGGATGAGCGCCTTGTCGTTCGCGGCATTCGGCGTCGGTGAATGGCAGGCGCGCTTGTGGAACGGCGTCTGCGGCATTGCCGGGGTGCTGTTGGTCGGCTACACCGGCAGCCGCGTCTTCTCGCGCACGGCGGGGTTGTATGCGGCGGCAATCCTCGCTTCCATGGTGTTCTGGTCGGCCGGCTCGCAATTCAACACGCTCGACATCGGCGTGGCCGCGACCATGTGCATATCGCTGTGCGCACTGCTGCTCGCCCAGCGGGATGATGCGGCTCCCGCGCAACGCCGCAACTGGATGCTGGCCTGCTGGGCGGGCATGGCGCTGTCGCTGCTGGCCAAGGGCCTGATCGGCCTTGCGCTGCCCGGCGCGGTACTGGTTCTGTATGCGCTGCTGTCCGGCGACCGCGCGATAGCACGTCGTCTGCACCCCTGGACTGGCGGCGCGCTGTTCCTGGCGATTGCACTGCCATGGTTCTTGCTGGTCGCGGCGCGCAACCCCGAACAGCCGCAGTTCTTTTTCATACATGAGCATTGGGACCGGTTCTTCCTCAAGACCCACCATCGCGAGGGGCCATGGTATTACTTCCTGGTGTTGCTGGCGCCGGCGACGATGCCCTGGCTGCCGCTGCTGCCGGCGGGATTGATAGCTGCGCGGCGGCGCGTGCAGGGCCAGTTTCAGCCCCGGATGCTGCTGCTGATCTGGGTGCTGTTTATCCTGTTCTTTTTCAGTTATTCGAGTTCCAAGCTGCCAGGCTACATGCTGCCGGTGTTCCCGGCATTGGCTTTGCTGGCTGGCCTTTGTCTCGAGCAGGCATCCACGCGCCTGGCATGTGCACCGCCCATGCTGCTTGCGGCCGCCGGTGCAGCCGGCATGGCCACTGTGCCCGCGTCGCCGCTGGATGGGCGTTTGCTGATGGCGGCGTGCGGCGTCGCGGTGGTCGGCGGACTGGCCGGCTGGCTGATGGTAAGGCAGGGCAGGCGCGCTGCGATGGTGCTGGTGGTCGCGGCAGGTGCGTGGGCCATGACCCAGTTCGCCATGGCGTCCTACGAACCTCTCGGCAGGCGCCAGGCCGGCCTCGATCTGGCGCTGGAGGTACGGCCAGAGCTGGCTGCCGATACGCCCGTGTATTCAGTCGGTGCGTACGAACAGTCGCTGACCTTCTACCTGGGGCATACCGTCATCCCTGTGGCATATACCGACGAACTGGGCTTCGGTCTGACGCGGGAACCGGAGCGCGGCATCGCCTCATTGTCGGCATTCTCGCAGTTGTGGCGTCGAGCGGCGGCGAACGGCAGCCCCCAGTTTGCGATCATCCGGGCCGACCTGTATGAGACGCTGCGTGCCGATGGACTGCCGATGCGGGTGCGGGCCAGAAATGAGCGGGTGGTGCTGGTTTCGAGCCGCTGAATTTTAATGCGCCTTTAATGAAAGCCGTGGCACCATCGCCGGTTTGACTTAACAGCTATCCGGTGCATTCATGAAGAAAGTCCTCATCCTCGGCGTCAACGGCTTTATCGGCCATCACCTGTCCAAGCGCATTCTCGCCACCACGGACTGGCATGTGTACGGTATGGACATGAACACCGATCGCATCAGCGATCTGCTGGCGCACGAGCGCATGCACTTCTTCGAAGGCGACATCACCGTCAACAAGGAGTGGGTCGAGTACCACGTCAAGAAGTGCGATGTGATCCTGCCGCTGGTGGCCATCGCCACGCCGTCGACCTACGTCAAGGCGCCGTTGCGCGTGTTCGAACTGGACTTCGAGGCCAACCTGCCGATCGTGCGCTCGGCCGCCAAATACGGCAAGCACCTGGTGTTCCCGTCGACCTCGGAAGTGTACGGCATGTGCCACGATGAAGAGTTCGATCCGGAAAACTCGGAACTGATCTGCGGCCCGATCAACAAGCCGCGCTGGATCTATTCCAACGCCAAGCAGCTGATGGACCGCGTGATCTGGGGCTACGGCATGGAAGGCCTGAACTTCACCCTGTTCCGTCCATTCAACTGGATCGGCGCCGGCCTGGATTCGATCCACACGCCGAAGGAGGGTTCCTCGCGCGTGGTGACGCAGTTCTTCGGCCATATCGTGCGCGGCGAGAACATCTCGCTGGTGGACGGCGGCCACCAGAAGCGCGCCTTCACCGACATCGACGACGGCATCGACGCGCTGATGAAGATCATCGAAAACAAGAACGGCGCCGCCACCGGCAAGATCTACAACATCGGCAACCCGGTCAACAATTACTCGATCCGCGAACTGGCCGACATGATGATGGCGCTGGCGCCGCAATATCCCGAGTACGCCGATGGCGCCGCCAAGGTCAGGATCGTCGAGACCACCTCGGGCGCCTACTACGGCGACGGCTACCAGGACGTCAAGAACCGCGTGCCGAAGATCACCAACACCTGCGAAGAACTGGGCTGGAAACCGACCACCAGCATGGCCGACGCGCTGAAGAAGATCTTCGACGCCTACCGCGGCCAGGTCGCCGAGGCGCGGGCGCTGGTCAGCTGAATCAGATCGCCGGCAGGGATTTGAACGGGTCGGCCGCTTCCACGTAGCGCATGGCGGAGTGGACGTCGCGCCAGCCGACGTACTCCATCAAGGTTTTCAAATCCCAGCCGCTGGAACTGGCCCAGTTGGCGAAGCCGCGCCGCAGCGAATGGCTGCTGTATTCATCGGCGAACGGCACCGCTGCGGCGCTGAACACGGCGCGCAGCAACGGCACCAGGCTGTTGATGTGCAACCCGACCGGGCTGACATTGCCCCAGCGGTCCACGCCGCGAAACACGGGACCATCCCGCAACCCCGCCGCCCCGACCCAGTCCAGATAAGCATCGACGGGGCAGAGGCTGGCCAGTGCCGGCGCCTTGAAGGTTTTGCCGCGGGCCTGTCGATCGCCCTTGGAATAGGGCAGGAAGCAGGTCATGCCTTTACCGGCAACCGCCTGGACATGCTCGACACGCAACCGCGTCAGCTCATCGCCGCGAAATCCGCGCCAGAAACCCAATAGCAACAAGGCTTTGTCGCGAAGGTGGCGCAGCTTTGCGGCCGGTTCCGCACCTGCCGCTGCCGCATCGAGCCAATTCACCACCGCACGCAACTGCTCCAGTTGGAGCGGACGCGCCTGCTTTTCCTGCGCGGGATGCAGCGTCCTGATCCCCTTGAGCACCTTGCGCACCAGCGGCGACTTGGTGGGATCGGCAAAACCCTGGTCTGCATGCCATTGCGCCAGCGCCGCCAGGCGCTGCTGCAGCGTATTGATGGCCAGCGTGTCGGCGTAATGCGCGAGATAACTGGCGATGCTGTCCGCCGTCGCCGGCAAAAATCCGCCCCATTCCACTTCAAAATGGCGCACCGCGCCCTGATAACTGCGCCGGGTATTCGCCCGTTCGGAAGCGTGGAGGTAGCGTTCTATGGTCATAGCAGGGCTCACATGCGATAAGCTGACATTATCACATTAGAGAAAATAGGCCAAATAGCAAACACAACCCAGAAGTTTTAGTACATAATTACGTGGTATGTAATTTAGTACGATATTAGAGGAGCGATAATGGCCAGAACGGGACTGTATAAATCGGACGTCAAAAAGGCACGGGACAGCCTGCTGGCGCAGTCACAATACCCTTCCGTTGACGCCGTTCGGGTCGCGCTCGGCAATACCGGTTCCAAGACCACCATCCACAAATATCTGAAGGAACTGGAGGAAGAGGAGGGGGCCGGTGCGCGCAAGGCCACCATCAGCGATGCGCTGCAGGATCTGGTTGAACGTCTCGCCAGCCGCTTGCAGGAGGAGGCCGATCAGCGCGTTGCCGAAACCCTTGAAGCGCTCGCACTCAGGGAGCAGGAGTTCCTGCAGACGAAGCGGCAGTTGGAACAGGCGTTGCATGCCGCGCGTGAGTCTTCCGCCGCGCTGGAATCCCGCTTGCACGCGGAAGCCGCCGCCCACGCCCAGACCCGCGACAAACACCAGGCGGAGACTGTCGCCCGTCACACGGCCGAACAGCAAGTGGCCGACCTGAAGGACCGCCTGGCCGAAAACGAACAACACCGCAACTCTCTGGAAGAAAAGCACATCCACGCCCGCAATGCGCTTGAACACTATCGCCAGTCGGTGAAGGACCAGCGCGACCAGGACCAGCGCCGGCATGAGCAACAGGTCCAGCAGGTGCAGGCGGAACTGCGGCAGCAGCAGCTGGCTGCGGCGGCAAAACAAGGTGAGGTCACCAAACTGAACCAGGAAGCGGCGAAGCTGCTGTCCGAGCTGGCGCACACCAAACAGTCGCTGTACGAACAGCTCACGCACGGCCGCAAGCTGGAGCAGAAAGTCGAACAGTTGCAGTCCTTGCAGGTGCATGCCAGCAACATCGAACGCCAGTTGGCGGGTAAGATGGCTGAAGTGGAACTGCTTTCCGAACAACTCGCCCAGGCAAATACCCAGCTCGAACCCGCCAGAGCGCGTGCACGCGAACTGGAAATCCTGTTGGCAGAAGCCCAGGCCAGAGCCGAGGCGCAACAGCAGATTGGCGATCAGCTGCGCGGCTATCTCGACAAATTTGCACAATTGGAGCGCGAAGATCCGCAACCACGCAAGAGGACCAAATGAGCCAAAAGAACTGGTTTGACCAGGGTGGCAGCGCATATGCGCGCTTCCGGCCCGAATATCCGCCCGAGCTGGCGGCGTACCTCGCCTCTGTCGCGCCCGACGCGCAACTGGCCGCCGACGTCGGCTGCGGCAACGGCCAATTGACCCGCTTGCTGGCGCCGCATTTCGACCAGGTGATCGGCCTCGATCCCAGTGCCGACCAGATCGCCAATGCCGCACCGGATCAACGCATCGATTATCGCTGCGCGCCGGCCGAGCAATTGCCACTGGACGATCATGGCGTCAGCCTGATCACGGTCGCGCAGGCGGCGCACTGGTTCGACCTGCCGGCGTTTTATCGCGAGGCCCGTCGGATCGCCAAGTCCGGCGCCGTACTGGCCTTGATCAGTTATGGCGTGCTGAGGCCGGAACCCGTGCTGCGGCCCCGTTTCCAGCAATTTTACGATGACGAAATCGGCCCATACTGGCCGCCCGAGCGCAGGCTGGTCGACAGCGGCTACGCCACCATCGACTTTCCGTTTGACGAATTTCAGGCGCCGGCGTTCGAGATCCGCGCGGAATGGGACTTGCCGCAATTCCTGGGCTACATCCAGACCTGGTCGGCTTTCCGCAGCGCGCGCGAAGCCGGCAAGCAGGCGTTGCTGATGACATTCGCGAACGACGCGGCGCGGCTTTGGGGCTTACCGGAGACCCGGCGAGCCTTTTCCTGGCCGATCAACATGCGCATCGGCCGTCTGATTACACCGGCTTAGTCCTGGAGCGGCGGCGCGCGACCAGACCGAGAAGGCCCAGACCGGCGCCCAGCATGGCATATGTTTCCGGTTCCGGCACGGAGGCGACCTGGATGTTGACATCGGGCGCGAAGTCGGCCAGCCGTCCGGTGCCGGCCACGCGGCTGTCGATCGACCAGACCGTCCAGGTGTAATCCTTGAACGCCAGACCGGTGGAGGAGGGCAGCAGCGCGGCGGACACGGTGGCGGTGATATCTTTGCCGGAGATGTGGGCGGCAACCGCATTGCTGCCGATACTGCCGGTGCCGTCCGAGCGCAGTATCACGGTCGAGTTGAACACCACGCCCGGCAGCCCGATCGCGGAGAACGGCCGGTTGGTGGCGCCGCCCACATCCAGCCCGAAGACATAGGCCGCGCCGGGCACGCCGGCAATGTCGCCGGCCGCGGAGGTGCTGAACACGAATTCATTGGTGGCGGCGTTGTAGCTGACATCGGCCGACAGCACGTCGAAGGCGGCATTGGTGCTGCCGGTGTAGACCGGGAGGAAGTCGTTGGCGGGATCGGTAACGGCGTAGGCATTGGCTGCGGCGGCGATGCCGGCAACGGCGATGGCCTTCAGTAGGATTTTTTTCATGTCATTGTCTCGGTTAGTTGATGGAAAGCGGGCCTGCGCCACGCGAACCGTATATTCCTGACAATGCAAAAAAGGTTCATGATCCGGAGTATGATGCGGGCAGCCGCCCTCCGATGCGGCGCCAACCTGAGGAGATATTGAATGAAACAGCAATTCGCCCAAATCATGCTCGCACTGGCGGGTGTTACGGCATTCGGTGCGGCGGCCTACGCCGCGGACAACGCCGCCCAGTACCAGGCCGCCATCGCCAATCCGGCCCGCACCGATGCCGATCGCAAGGACGACGCCAAACGCAAGCCGGCCGAATTCCTGGCGTTCGCCCAGGTCAGGCCGGGCATGAAGGTGCTGGATGTGGCCACTGGCGGCGGCGCGACCGCCGAATTGCTGGCCCTTGCGGTCAGCCCCGGCGGCGAAGTCTGGGCGCAAAGCGCCAAACCATCGGAGAATCTGGACAAGCGTCTGGCCGCCCATCCACAAGCCAATCTGCATCCGGTGGTGGCGCCTTTCGAGAATCCCGCTCCGGCCGGGGCCGGGCCGTTCGACCTGATCACGCTGATCATGAACTATCACGACCTGGTCAACGCCGGCGTCGACCGCGCCGCCATGAACAAAAGCCTGTACAACGCGCTGAAGCCGGGCGGGCATTTCGTCGTAATCGACAACGCCGCCAAGGATGGCAGCGGCTTGAGCGACACCAAGACCTTGCACCGCATCGATCAGGCCACGCTGGTGGCGGAAGTGACCAAGGCCGGGTTCGTGGTCGACACCACCAGCGACTATCTGCACGTGAAGGATGATCCGCGCGAGCTGCCGTTCTTCAAAATGGACGGCCGCCCCGATGACAAGTTCGTGGTGCGCTTTGTGAAAAAATAAGCCGCTCGTGCGACCGCCTCCGGTCAATCGTCATGGCCGCGCTTGCGGCCGGTGATCATCGCCCGCACCAGGTTCTCGTGATGCAGCCAGCTCGAGATGAGGACGCTGACCACGTGCAGTATCACCAACCCCAGCATCAGATTGGCCAGCGACTCGTGGACCTCCTCCATCCAGTCGCCGGCACGCTCGGTGTACAGCAGCCATCCGGTGACCGCGAGGGCGATAGTGAGCAGCAACATCAGCAGGATGGCCAGGCCGCCGGCCGGATTATGGCCCGTGTAGTGGAGCGGTCGGCCAGCCGCCAGCGAGCGCAGGTAGGCAATAATCGCTCCTGGTCCGCGCACGAAACTGGAAAATCGCGCATAACGGCTGCCGAAACATCCCCACAGCAGGCGGAAACCCACCAGCGCCGCCATGCTGTATCCGAAAATCACATGGACCAGCCGCCAGTCCTCCATCTCGGCGGTGAGATAGGCGCCGGTGAAACTGATCACCATCAGCCAATGGAACAGGCGGACGGGCAGGTCCCACACCTGAATCAGGTGCGGCTGGCGGGCAGAGATCGCGTCGGTGCCGGACGCGGCGTCATTATCTTTCATCATCGGCTCCCGGCGATGCGCAAGCGCTTGAAAGGCGCCAGTATGCGTTCTTCAACCAGCACTTTCCATGCGCTGGATCAAACGTCGGCGACAACGCGAGGGAAGGTATAATGACAGCCATGAACGACGCCCTGAAACCTGTACCGGAACCGACGTTGTCCGACGTCGCCGCGTTGGCGGGTGTGTCGCGGGCGATTGCCTCGCGCGCCTTGTCGGCGCAGCCGAGGCCGGTGTCCGCGGACAAGCGCGAACGGGTGCTGCGCGCGGCCGAGACCTTGGGCTTCCGCCCCAATCCGCTTGCGCGCGGGCTCGCCAGCAAGACCGTGAACCTGGTCGCCATCCTCGTCAACCACATCCACGACCTGTCCGACCTCGACCTGTTCGACCTGCTGCTGGCGGAAATCCAGGCGATCGGCAAACAGGTGATCTTCATCCGTGTCGGTGACGGCGAACATGCGGAAACGCTGCTGCGCGACAGCGTCGCCTATCACGTCGATGCGGCGCTGGTATTTTCCGATTTTGCCGACGCGGCCACCGTGCGCCGCATGTTCCGCAACAATGCGGTGCTGATGCTGAACGGCCATCAGGACGCCTGCGCGCCGTCGGTGACGATGGACGAAGATCAGGGTATCCGCGCAGCGGTGGCCGACGCGGCGGCCAAGGGCGTGCGCAGCGCGCTGCTGCTGACGGGACGCACCATGTCGCTGGTCGAGCAGGCCCGCATCGGCTACTACCGCGCGGCGCTGGCGCGGCACGGCATCGCGCTGCTGGGGGAGCTGGCCGGCGATTATTCCTACGCCAGCGGACGCGCGCTGGCGCGGCAGATCGATGTCGACGCCACCGGCGCCGTATTCTGCACCTCCGACGCCATGGCGATGGGCGTACTGGACGCGCACCGCCAGCATTTTCCGCAGCACCGGCCGCAGCGCTTCCGGCTGTACGGCTTCGACAACATCTCGCTGACGCAGTTCGATGCCTATCCGATTTCGTCGATCGGCGCCGACAGGCGGGATTACGTGGCGCAGATCGTGCGGATTCTGAGCGACCCGGCGCACTTGGTGCAGGGCTGCGGCCAGGTGCTGGTGGCGACGCGTTTCGTCCCGCGCCTTACTGGCTGAGTGGCGTGAGTGGTGGCGGCACCGCCTTGCTGCCCCACCATTTCCGGTAATTTGCCGCGTAGGCGCCGGACTGGATGTAGTCCGAGACGAATCCGTTCACGAATTTCAACAGCGCCGGATCGCCCTTGGCCATCGCGATGCCGATCGGCGTATTGCCGTACATCGCGGGCAAAGTCTCCAGTTGATCGTTCTTGCTGGCCAGGTAATCGAGCAGCGACGAATCCTCGATGCCGGCGTCCGCGCGCTTCTGCTGCAACAGCAGGACGCCGTCCGGCGCGAAGTTGTCGGTGTAGATGAACACCGCCTGCGGCGCCGACTGCCGCAGGAAGGTATCCGCCGTGGTGCCGCGGCCGACCACCACGCGCTTGCCGTTCAGGTCCGCCAGCGTTTTTACGTGCGCGCTCTTTTGCGCGATGACCCGCAGGCCTGCCTGATTGTAGGGGATGGAAAAGTCCACCACGCGCGAGCGTTGCGGCGTGATCGAAACATTGGCCACCACCAGATCGAGCTGCTTCGACATCAGCATGGAGATGCGCGCGTCGCTGGAGACATCGGAAAAGCGCACCGGCACGCCCAGTTTCGCCGCCAGCTGCGTGGCGACATCCACGTCGTAGCCAACCGGCTGATTGCTGGCGTTGCGGAAGCCCACCGGCTCGCCGCCCAGCGAAACGCCGATGCGCACATAGCCGCGCGCCTTGATTTCCTCGATGCGGCCGGCCAGCGCGGACGCCGCAGCCAGCATCAGTACCGCACCGGCGGCGTAGCGTTTCAGTCGATGCTGCATGATCTGTCCTTTCAAGGTTGAATGGCGGTGGCGACGCGCAGTTCCGGCGCGGCCATGCGCTCGTCCCAGTACCAGTAGCGTATCTCATCGTCGCAGCGGTAGTTCACTACCTGGTGGTTGCCCTTCGCGTCCATGGCGTGGATTACCACACCGGCCAGGAAGCCGGTCTTCAGCTCGGACAGTTCCTGCACCGCCAGCTCAACGGCATCCGCCAGCGAATGGCCCAGCCGCAGCGCCAGCACGATGCTGCGCGAAGTTCCGCAGCGCATGGTCATCTCGCCGGTGTGGGTGCAGGCGGCGGCGCCGTAGCGGCTGTCGGCGTAGAAGCCGGCGCCGGGAATCGGCGAGTCGCCCAGCCGGCCAGGATACTTCCAGGCCCAGCCCGAGGTCGAGGTGACGACGCCCAGGTTGTCGCCGCCGTCGCGGCCCAGGAACACGGTGGTGTCGCGCACGCGTTCGGGATCGGTGATGGCGTTGCTGAGCGGGGCCAGCGCGATGTCGGGGAAGGCGGCCAGTTGTTCCGGCGACATCTCCTTCTGCAACCGCTCCCACCAGACACGCTTGCTGTCCGGGTGGAGCACCTCGTCCAGCGCGAAACCACGTTCGCTGGCGAAGCGACGGGCGCCGGCGCCGGTCAGCATCACATGCGGCAGATGCTTCATCACCTCGTGCGCCAGCGCGGACACGGGCAGGGTGGCCGGCACCGCGCCGACCGCGCCAACGTCGCGCGTGGTGCCATCCATGACGCCGGCGTCGAACTCCATTTCGCCCAGCATGTTCGGCCAGCCGCCGTAGCCGACGCTGCGCACCTTGGCTTCGCGTTCGACCCTGGCGATGCCGCTGACCATGGCGTCGATGCCGGCGCCGCCCTGTTTCAGCAGGTCCACCGTGGTGTCAAAGCCGGGCCATGCCTCGGCGTTCGCAAGCAGCATTTTCATGATTTACTGATCTTTGTGAGGAATTGGGCAATGCGCGGCTGCGCCAGGCCGCCGTCGGCCGCGAAGAACCGTGCGGTCGGCAGATCGGCCAGCAGCCGGCCTTGATCGAGGAAGACGACGCGATTGGAGATCTGCCGCGCGAACTCTATTTCGTGGGTGACGAACAGCATGGTGGTGCCTTCCGCCGCCAGCTTGGCGAGGATGGCCAGCACCTCGGCCGTCATTTCGGGATCGAGCGCGCTGGTGACTTCGTCCAGCAGCAGATAGCGCGGCTTCATCGCCAGCGCCCGGCAGATGCCCACGCGCTGACGCTGGCCACCCGAGAGCTGGGCGGGATAGGCGTCCGCGCGCGCGGCCAGTCCCACGGAGGCGAGCAGCGCGTGTGCTTCTTCCTCGGCCTGACGACGCGGCACCTTCAACACTTCGACCGGCGCCAGCGTGATGTTCTGCAGCGCCGTCATGTGCGGATACAGATTAAACAGCTGGAACACGGTGCCCGAGCAGCGGCGTGCCAGTTGCAGCTGCTTCGGATCGTCGACGCGGTGGCCATCGACGGAAATCGTGCCGGCATCGAGCTTTTCCAGGCCGTTGATGCAACGGATCAGCGTCGATTTGCCGGAGCCGCTGGCGCCGAGGATGGACACCACTTCCCCCGGCGCGATGCGCAGGTCCACGCCATCGAGCACCGTGTTGGCGCCGAAGCGTTTGACCGCGCCTTCGATCAATATCATGCTACAAACCCTTCCATTGACTGTGCGCGCGCAGGCGCGTTTCCATGCGGGCGCAGGCCCTGGCGATCAGCCGGGCCATCAGGTAATACAAAACGCCGATCACCGTCCAGACGATAAAGGGCTTGAGCGTGCGCAGGTTGAGGATTGCGCCGGCCTTGGTCAGGTCGATCACGCCGATCACCGAAATCAGCGACGTCACCTGCAGCTGGTTGACCAGCAGCCCGGCCAGCGGACCGAGACCGAAAGCCGCCGCTTGAGGCGCGACGACGCGGCGCAGCGTTTGCCAGCGGCTCAAACCGAACACGCGCGCTGTTTCCAGCTGCTCGCGTCCCACCGATTCGATGGCGGCGACCGCGATCACGTAGATGAACGCCGCCGTGTTGGCCGACAACGTGATGAGCGCCGCCTTCACCGGCGTCAGATCGGTTTCCAGCAGCACCGGCAGGCCAAAAAACACCAGGAACAACTGCACTAGCACCGGAGAATTCTTCAGCAGCTCGGCCAGAAAGGCGATCAATGGCGCCAGCAGCGGCACGCGATAATAGCGCAGCAGCGCCCAGGCCAGGCCGGTCAGCAAGCCGATGGCGGTGGTGGCGGCGAACAGCGCGGCCGACACGCCCAGTCCCTGCAGCAGCAACAGCAGATCTTGTACGGTGAAATCGGTATAGCGCATCAGCCCAGATCCCGGTTCAAGTGGCGGTGCAAGGCGCCGGCAGACAGCGACACCAGCCAGGTCATGGCGGCATACAGCAGCAGGAGGAGGGCATAGACCTCGAACGGCTGGAAGGTATCGGCGGCGACGATCTTGGCACTGCCGGTCAACTCATTCAGCGTGATCGCCGACAGGATAGACGACGTCAGTATCAGATTGACGAACACCGCGCCCAGCGGCCGCACGGCGCTGCGCAGTGCGATCGGCAGCAAGATGCGGCGGTAGATCGTGAGTCGCGACAGGCCGCTGACCTGCGCCGCCTCCAGCACGCCCGGATCGACCGCCAGAATGCCGGCCCGGATCACATCCGAGACGAAGGCGCCGCCGGCCAGCGACAAAGCCAGCACGCCGGTAGCGAAGGCGCTGAGCTCTACGCCGATTTCGGGCAGACCGTAAAACAGGAAGAACAACTGAACGATGAAAGGAATATTGCGGAAGACGTCCGCATAGATATCGGCCGCACGGCGCGCCAGCTGCGACGCGCCGGTACGCATCAACGCCGCCGCAGTGCCCAGCGCCAGACCGCCGGCCAACGCCAGCGCGCAGGCGAGGGCGGTCAGCCGCGCACCGGCTGCCAGATCGCCAAGATAAGGTTCAAGCGTGGTCGGGTCGAACGTCAAACAAAGGGCTCCCGCTAAAAGTGAAACCGGTTTCACCGCAAACCCGTTGAGTGTCACACAAAGTGCCGTGCATTTCAAGGGCGAAGCGTGGTCAGGCCCGCAGCGCGGCTTTCAGCGCGGCGACCTTGGCGCTGCTGGTCTGCCGGCGGCCACCGGAATCGAAGCCGAACGCCAGCACCCGCGCCGACGCATCAGGCGCCGGCGTCGAGCACGACGCATGGACGTCGGTCAGCGGCAGGCGTGCGCGCAGCAGGCCCACATTGCCTGCGTTGATGCCGGCGCCGGGCATGATGGCAATGCGGCCGGCGCCAGCGTCGAAACAGCGCTGCAAACCGTCCAGACCTTCGGTTGCGCTTGGGGCGCCGCCGGAAGTCAGAATCCGTTCGAAGCCCAGATCGACGGCCAGGCTGACTGCCTGCGCGAGATCCGGACACAGATCGATGGCCCGGTGCAGCGTGCAGCGCAAGCCAAGATCAGTCGCCCGGCGTGTCAGCCGCTGCAAAGTAGCCGCATCGAGCTGCCCGCCCTGCAGCGAAGCGCCGAGGACCACGCCCTGCAGGCCGGCTGCGGCGACGGCGTCGATTTCGCTCAGCATGAGCTGCGTTTCAGCGGCGTTGAAGCGAAAATCGCCGCCACGCGGACGTATCATGGCCACCACCGGCACCGGACTGTTTGCCGCTGCGCGCAGCAGACCGGCGCTTGGCGTCAGGCCGCCGATTTCCAGAGCACTGCATAATTCGATGCGGTCGGCGCCACCGCTGACTGCAGCGCCCAGGCCAGCGATACTGTCGATGCAGACTTCCAGCGTGATCGCGTTACGCATATTTGTGGCCCAGCTTTTCCAGTCCCAGCCAGGCCGCGCCGATTAATCCCGGCTCGGCGCCCGACTGGCCTGGCACGATGATGGGCGTGTCCGTCTTGCGCAGAATGGCCGCGCGGACCGCCTGATCGAGCCGCGCGATCAGCGGAGCGCTGTTGGCCAGGCCGCCGCCGACCGGTAGAATCGAGGCGCCGACGGTATTCACCAGCATGGCCAGCGGACCGCTCAGCAGGTCGATGTAGCAGTCCACCGTACGTGCAGCGCAGGCATCGCCGGACTGCCAGGCGCCGATGATGTCGCGGCTGTCCATGGCTTGCTGGTGCAACGTCACATGCAGCCGTTCCAGCCCGCGCGCGCCGCCCACGGTATCCAGGCAGCCAATCTGCCCGCAACCGCAGGCAACGCGCGGAATCGCCTGCGGCGGCGATCCGGCCAACTGCGCGGCCACCGGGCCGTGACCCCATTCGCCGGCGAAGCCGCCAGGGCCGCCGACCAACCGGCCGCCAATCACCAGACCGCCGCCGACACCCGTGCCCAGGATCAGACCGAACACGCTGGCGTGACCGCGACCGGCGCCGGCCTGGGCCTCGGCCAGTGCGAAGCTATCCGCATCGTTGATGATCCAGACAGGCAAGCCGAAAGCGGCGGCCAGATCGTCGGCGAGCGTGCGGCCGTCGATGCAGGGAATGTTGGCGCATTTGATGCGTCCGTCCGCCGGATCGATCACGCCGGCGATTGAGATAGCGATGCCGCGCGACGGGCCGCCGGCAGCGATCAGCGCCTGCATGGCGGCGGTGAAGGGGGCAAAGTCATGAGCCGGCGTCGGCACCCGATGCAGCTCGCTGATTTGGCCGTCGGCCGCCGCCACGGCACACTTGATGGCGCTGCCGCCGATATCGAAACAGGTAATCATGACGTAAATGATAAAGGCGAAAGGTGCGAAAATACCACGAATTTTGGTGGTGAGAGAACCACGGCCAGCAAACCCATAATTTCGCATAATTTGTATTATGTCAAATTGGATGAGAATCAAACGGACGATTTCAAGGGCAATAAGCGCATGGCCGTACGATGAAGCAAAAGTGTGACTCTTTGCGAAGCAAATGTGTGACTCCCCGGCGGATATGAAGCAAATGTGTGACTTTCCCCGACCACGCCCTATGGAGCTAGTCGACACCGCCTCGGTTTCGGACGCTTCTCTCGCCCGGCCGTGTCCTAGTCGCGTGTTTGTTCTGGCAGCTTGAGATCGACCGCGCCGTAGAATGCTTGGCTTTGGTCGTGCGTCAGCGCGGTCATTTTGGGTGAAGTTCCGATGCCTACCACGAGGAACTTCCCGCTGTGTCCTGGCGGCAGATTTACGGCATCCCGGGCGGCCTTCAATGCGCACAGCATGCGCAGACCGTCTGCGGAATTTACCCAGGCGTCGATGTTTTCGATCAGCATGACGAACGGCGTCCCGCCGTGCGTAATTTGGCGCACCAGGTCATTCAAGTTTGACGTGCGCTGCTCCCTCTGGTCGCCCTTCGTCTGATCGTGGGCAGCCGCGACCACCGTTTCGAGCACGTCGCCGCCGCAGAGCTCGTCCGCGCGCACGCGCACCACGTGGGTGCCGGCCTTACTCAGTTTGTCGGCGAGTGCACTGAGAAAAGGTATTTGTAGCGCCGCGTTATTTTCCGCCGAAATAAACACGGCAGATTGATAGCCCTGGTCGAGCACAAGCGGCGACAGCAAACTGCAGCACAGGTCGTTTGCAGAATTATCGAGTACGGTGTTCAGCATGAAATTGACGACCAGCCTCCCGCAAAAGCTCACCTAACTCAGGCCACGACGTCGAGCCGCCCCGGCCACCGCGTTACGATGGGTTCCACGGACAGGTCGATGATTGCGCCCGGCGCTGGATGCAGTTCCAGGGCGTGCGCGATCGCCACTCTGGCCGCGTCGTGGCATTTGTCGTCTCCGGCTTTTTCAGCCCAAGCGTCGTCGAACTGCAGATTGAAATGCACGGCCCTGGCCTGGTCGTACGCACCCGCCCAGAGGGTCACGTTGGCCAGATGGCCCAGCATCCTGGCCTCGGCCAGGCGGCGGTCATCTGGACCCAGCATGTAGTTGAACCGCATCTTGCCTCCTTGTTGGACGACAGCTGTCGGCGTAGCGCCTGCCGTCAGCGTTTTTTGATCGATTGCGAGGTGAGCGAGCCGGCTAGCTGCTTTGTTGTGGCGCTGGAATTCGGGTTATGCAGGGCTCCTGACGCTTTCGCTTCCATCGCCTTGCCCGTGGCCTTATTGGTGCCGGACTGTGCCAACGCGCTCCCGGCTAAGCTGCGCTGGATAGCCGACGCATTCGGATTGGACAACGTGCGCCCAGCGGTCGACGCGACCTTCCCGCCTGTAGATTTGCCTGCCATAAAACCTCCGCAATAAGCTGGATGACTATATGTAGTGAAATTTTCTTCTATAGGCACTATAGCTTGTGGATGAGATATTGCAAGAATTTTCACTCGCAACAGCAAGTGCGCGTCTCGAAGCGCTGAAAATCCGAGCGTGAAACCAACCGGCCGTTTCTCTAAATCATTTACCTTAATCCATATTAAGGTAAATAGTGCATTTTGACAGTTATAAATATACCTGTTAATGTACCCATACTGACCTCAGGACACCGCATGCCACGCCCACCCTTTTCCCTTACGGATGACCAGGCCCGTGCCATTTCCGCTGGCGTCGCCCAGCTGGAGCTCGACTATCCGATCGATCCCCAAAATCACCGCCCTTTCGTACGCGCATTCATCCGGCTGGTGCATACGGCAACCGGACGCTTCTACAGCCCCGCCGTCTACCGGCGTTTGCTCGGCGCCTACGCGCAGCACCGGCGGCCGTCGACCTCCACGCTCGCCGCCGAAAAAGCCGCGCTGGCCGCTGAAACCACATCCGTTGAACCGGCATCCGAGGTGGCAGCAACACTTTCGATGCCATCTGCCCTGCCCGCATTGATCGCCAACGCCGTTGCCGACGCGATGGCCCAGAGTTGCCGCGTGGATGGGATTGCCGCGGCTCAGGCGGCCTTTTACGCCGACCGGCTCCGCGAAACCGAGTTGGAACTGCGTACAGAGAGAATGAATGCCGCGCAGCTACTGGCGGCGTTAAACCAGTCCCGCGAAACTGCTGCGCAGCAGGCAGAAGAAACTGGGAAATTGCGCGGCGTCGTGGCCGCGCAAAGCGAGGCGATCACCAAGCTGACCGCCGAAGTGAGTGACCTCAGGAAGTTCGCGCTGGTGGCCATCGACGACGCGCGCGGCGAAACACGGACATGGAAGGATCGTGCCGCGTATCTTGAAAGCCAGCGTCAGCTCGACAGCCGGCTCCTGGAGACGTTCCGCCAGAAGGCCTATCGTAACGGCGCCGATATTCCCGAACTCCTCAAAAAGACATAAACAGGTCCGGGTGTGACGAATGGAGAGAATTGGAACACCGCTTTTCCTCAATACTCTCCCTCTGGCAAGCACAACAACCAAAAAAAAACTCATCCAATCTAGCGAGCACCCAGCCATGAACCTGCACCACATTCGCCTATCGAATTTTCAATCCTTCGGCCCAGACCCCGTCAGCTTCATCGTTCCCGAGTTGTGCTACCTGATCGGGCCCAACGGATCGGGCAAGACCGCCGCGCTGCAAGCGCTCTGCCGGCTCTTTGCGTTCGATCCGGCCCTGCGCCGTATCAAGAAATCCGATTTTCATGTCCCGCACGACGAAGCCGAAGTGCCGGCCGAACGCAAGCTCTGGATTGAGGTCGATTTCGTGTTCCCCGAGCTGGAGGACGGTGATGAAAGCAACGGCGTCGCGCCCAATTTCGGCCACATGCGGCTCGACGAGGCCGATGGCCTGGTGCGCGTGCGCTTCCGCTTGGAAGCGACACTGTCCGATGCTGGTGAAATCGATGAGTCGCTGGTCTACGTCCTCGACGTGAAGGAGGATGGCACCATTGTCAGTACCGCCCAGGTACCCAAGGCCGAGCGCAACGAAATTCACGTTCACTATCTGCCGGCACGCCGTGATCCGGCGGACCACATCGCGTATGGTGCCAACGCTTTACTGGGCAGGATGCTGCGGGCGGTCAACTGGGACAACGAGCGGGCCGACATCAAGGAACTGACAGACCAGATCACCGAGCGCCTGTCGAGCAACCCGTCCATCAGCGCCTTTAGCGACTGCCTTTCCGAGACGTGGACGTCGCTGCACAAGGGGAGCTACTTTGCCGATCCGAAGATCACGTTCGCGGCTTCCGAGGTGGAAGCACTACTTCGCCATCTGTCGATCTCCTTCTCCCCGGCACACGACGATCGTGTTGCGGATTTCTCCCGGCTGAGCGACGGCCAAAAGTCCATGTTGTACCTGTCCCTGGTGGTGTCATCCCACGCGATCGGCCGCAAGGTGCTTGCGGGAGAAGATACCAGTTTCGATGTCGAGAAGTTGCGCCCGCCGGTCTTTACGATCATCGCTATCGAAGAGCCTGAAAACAGCCTGTCACCGCATTTCCTCGGCCGTATCGTCAACACCCTGTCTAAGATCACCAGCGACGGTGATGCCCAGGCGCTGATCGCCACCCATGCGCCCTCGATGTTGCGACGCGTACCGCCGGAAAACATCCGCTACCTTCGCTTAAACACGGCACGCACCACCCAAGTGAGATCCATACGCTTGCCAGAGGCGCAGGACGAAGCGCATAAATTCGTCCGGGAGGCGGTGCAGGCCTTCCCGGAGATCTATTTTTCGCGGCTGGTCGTGCTCGGTGAAGGCGACAGCGAGGAAATCGTCCTTCCGAAGTTACTGCGCGCAAAAGGGGCGCCCGTTGATGAATCGGGCGTGACGGTGGCGCCGCTCGGCGGGCGCCATGTCAACCACTTCTGGCGTCTGCTGTCTGAACTCCAGATCCCCTACCTCACGCTGCTGGATCTGGATCTGGCCAGGTTCGGCGGTGGCTGGGGCCGGATCAAGTATGTGAACGACCAGCTCGGAAAGTACGAGCCGGCCAAGCAACTACCTGCTGGTTTGGGCGTACCCGAGTGGAACAGCGACACCTATCCAGTGCTCAACTTTTTGCATTATTTCGAGCAGTTGGAACTACGTGGCGTTTTCTTCTCCTCCCCGATGGACCTTGACTTTGCGCTGCTTGAAGCCTTCCCCGTTCAATACGGCGCATCGCTAGAAGACCCTGGCGCTGATACCGTCAAAGCCGTGCTGGGCAAAAGTCACCACAGTGCACAGCAGTATGGGCAAGCGCAGTTACACCTATTTGGCACTTACCACAGCTTGTTCAAAGTCGGTAGCAAACCTGCCGCGCACATCGAGGCACTGGCACATATCACCGACGCGGCGATGCTGGCGGCTATGCCGCCTTCGCTGGCGCGGCTTGCCAACGCCGTGATCGCACGCTTGGCGGAGTTGCCGGAATGATCGCCCCAGAGGCATGGGCCCCGGCCGACGGGCTGACGCTGGAGCCGAACGCGTTGCGCGCGGCCACGGAGCGACAGGCGAACCTGGCGCTGACCGCAGGGCCAGGTGCAGGCAAAACAGAGATGCTGGCGCAGCGGGCTGACTTCCTGCTGCGCACCGGCACATGCCGCTATCCCAAGCGCATCTTGGCCATATCGTTCAAGGTGGACGCCAGCACCAACCTCAAGGAGCGCGTGAAGCGCCGCTGCGGCGTCGCGTTGGGACGCCGCTTTGACAGTCATACCTTCCACGCCTTTGCCAAGCGCATTATCGACCGGTTTCGCCCGGTGCTCACCGGCGCCGATGCCCTCGATCCAGGCTATCAGATCGGAGAGAGCCGCGTCGCGCGTACGTACATCACGTTCAAAGACCTCGTCCCGCTCGCGATCAAAATATTGCGGCAGTCGCCAAGCGCCCGCAATGCCATTCGCCAGACCTACACCGACGTGTTTCTCGATGAGTTCCAGGATTGTACGGGCGACCAGTACGAGCTGATCAAGGTGGCGTTCACGGGAACAGCGATCCGCATGACTGCGGTCGGCGACGTCAAGCAGAAAATCATGGGCTGGGCCGGTGCGCTGGAGGGGATATTTCAACTGTATGCGCATGACTTCACGGCCGTGCCGTTGAATATGTACCGCAACTTCCGCTCGCAGCCTAAGCTCCTACGCATGCAGAACGACATTATTCGCGTGTTGGACCCAGCCTCCGTTATGCCGCCTGAGCAGCTGGCCGGTGAAGGAGGCGAAGTATTTGCCTGGCGTTTTCCCGATAGCCGGCAAGAGGCCGAGTATCTGGCCAACCTGATCGCGGGCTGGACACAAGGCGGCAAATTGGCGTACTCCGAGGTGGCGATACTGGTGTCCAAACTGCCAGATCAGTATGCCTACGACCTGATGGAAGCGCTCACACGCCTGGGTATCCCGTATCGCAATGAAACGCAGCTGCAGGACTTGTCGGCGGAACCGGCGGCTCGGTTGATTGTCGATTTCCTTGCCTGCTTATACGGCCAGCGCGAGCCGAAGGCCTGGACAAGGCTATCAGAGCAGTTGTTGCCATATGACGATGACGATCTGCAGTCCGCCAAGCGACGCGCCTTTCACCAATTTGTGAAGAAGCAGAGGAAAGAAGTCGCGGTGGCGCAGTTGCTCGGCGGCCCCTACGACGGTTGGTGGGAGCACGTGGTGCAGTTTCTCGGCATGGTTGGCCTGGAGACGCTGGTTGCCCTGTCGCCGGACTATGAAGCCCACGCTCGGCTGAGAGAGGTCATCCAGCACGTCAAGACGAAGATCGAGGAGTTGCTTCAACTGGAACCGGTGCTACCATCGGCACTGAATCGGTTTGCTGACGATCAGGCGGTGCGTTTGCTGACGATCCACAAGAGCAAGGGGCTGGAATTTGATTCGGTGATCATGCTCGGGATGGAGGCAGAGACATTTTTCGGCAATGCAGCCGACGAGCGTTGTGTGTTCTTCGTCGGGGTCTCGCGGGCAAAGCGCCGACTGGTGCTGACCTACGCGGATCAACGGCCCAAACCGCCGAACTACCAGAAGCGATGGGATGTCATGCGTCGCCCGCACAACGAGTTTCTGGGGTACGCTGTCCCCTTTCTGGTTCCTGCATAGTGCAGCAGAGCCGGCGTGGGCGCCAAGCCAGCAGGCTGACGAAATGGGGCGGTGAATCGGCGCGCGCGTGGCGCTGGCGCGGTTCATCGGCAGAAATCGTGTAAACTGCGGCCTCACAAGGGATAGATTATGAGTATTTTTACAATCGGCTACGAAGGGTTGGATATCGACCAGTTCATCAAGCTGCTGAAGCTGGGCAAGGTCGATACGGTGGTCGACATTCGCGAACTGCCGCTGTCGCGCAAGCGCGGATTTTCGAAGAACGGGCTGCGGGAAATCTTGCAGGCCAATGGCCTGGGCTACCGCCATATCGTCGCGCTGGGCTGCCCCAAACCAATCCGCAACCAATATCGGGAGGATGGCGACTGGTCGCGCTACAAACGCGACTTCAAGCGCTATCTCACCAGCCAACGCGCCGTCGTGGCGGAGTTATCCGAGATTGCTCAGGAAAGTCATTGCGCCCTGCTTTGCTTTGAGGCCGATTACCAGATGTGCCATCGCTCGATGGTCGCTGATGCCGTCCAGCAGAACTGCGGGCTGCAGGTCAACCATCTTCAAGCGGGTGCCCTTAAAATAAGCAGCCCTGCGCAGCGTCATCTGGCGCTGGCTTAGGCGGATAGATCAGGCTGATAATCAGCCACTGATGCTGGAAGCGGTGGATGTTCCCCATCATGAACATCAAATCGCGTGCAGCGAATTCGCGCTCCAGTTTTGCCCGGAAAGGCGTTTCCCAACCGTCCCCATGCGACTTGCGGCAGTTCCGGAACAGCATGGCCACTTCCCAATCCACGATCTTGTGACGGTAAGCGCGTTCGCCGTCGGGCGTGTCGCATAGATAGTGGTAGTGAAAATCGAACGGCATCTTTTCCAGCAGCTTGAGTTGCTTGCGCTGTTCGTCTTCTGAAAACAGGTTGCCCTGGCTTTGCTCCTGCGATAGCTTGGTCAGTTCCTCATCGGTCCACTCGGGGTTGCCGACGGCCGTGATCTCCAGCCGTTCAAGGCGCTTGGGACGCAGCAGCGCCAGACTGACCTGCTGCCCTTGCCTGGCCTGTTCCAGCGCGTCGAAGCTGGCGAACGTGGGCATTTTTTCCCACCACTGGCGACGAAGCGTCCAGCCCTTCTCCGGCGGGATCGTGTCTCCCGTCTGGATTGTATCGACAAACACCTTGTGGCTTTCGGGACGATGGTCGGCGGGGGATTTTTCGATGCGCAGCGTCACCCACTGCCACTTCTGAAATTGCTGATTTTCAGCGATCATGCGAAACGGTACGGGATACAGGCGGCGCATCTGGCCATGTTCATTGATGCCGGCGACGCACGATGTTTCGGTATGTTTGGCGCTCGGTGAGGGATAGGTTTTCGCCAAGATCAGAATGCGCTCCACTTTGCTCGCCATGCGCCTGCCTTCCAGAATAGGTATTTGGAAACTAGTATTGGTTTTCTTGCATCATATCTCTTTTTCAACCTGTTGTGCACGGGATGCGGCGCCGGCCGGGATTCGTGTTGTTTTCGCCAAAGTGAGGCTAAGCTGATGATCTAAAGAGGAAATTCAGGATCTCGGATCTCATCGTCATCTGCCGTAGCCGATCCATCCTCCATCGGGCAACGGGCAACTGGCAACGCATCGTCCCTTTAGGACTGGCCCTTCAATGCAATTTTCGGCCATCTGCCGGCCGCTGGGCCTATGCTCTCGTTAGTTGTTCTCGGTTTCGGCTTCGGCGTCTGTCGGAATCGTCCGGCGCATGGCAATCTGTAAGCGGCGTACCTCGACATACAGGAAATCCATGTCCTCCTGGGTCAGTGGACGAGAGTGCATGACGGCGTTGCGAATGGGCGCGAGGCGAACGAACGATTCCGCGACCGATTCCGGGCGCTGGAAATAGTCCTTGAAGAATTCCGTCCAATTGTCGCTTCGGGTGATGATTGGCGCGTAGTCCGGAAAATCCAGGTATTCCACCGCAGGGTGACTCTTTCCATTGATGCGCAGGTCGTCGGCGCGGCGCTGCCTGATGGTCTGCGCGATACCAGCGGGGACACGTTGTTTGGTCCATGCATGGCCGTGCACTGCCTTCAACTTGCCGTCAATGAATTGTCTGAGCTCCCGCTCCAGTGCCGCCAACATCTCTCGCGCCTCGCTTGCGAGTGCGTAACCGTCAACCTCGACAGAAATTTCGGTCTGGTCGGCATCGACGGCGACATCGACGGTCATCGAGGGGGCATCGATCAATCCAGACAGATACAGCCCTTCTAACCGGGCGGCGGCAGGTAACGTGGAGAGCGCCGCATCGTAGCCATGCGCCAGATAAAAATCGCGACGAGCGTAGGCATCGGTGAACACCTCGGGCGGCAAGCTGGTCACCTTGGACCAGTCACCGAGCACCTTGCGCGTTGCTTCAGTCACCGCGTCGCTAAATGGATTGGCGGCGTTAATCGCCGCGCCAAGCACTTGCATCTCCGTCAGCGCACGTATTGAGGACATCGGCTCCGCTTCGTTGAGCCAGGGCTGCTGCCGTAGCAGGACCGACTGCTTCATTGTTTCAAGCCACGAGGACGGCGCCGCGGTCGATAGCAGCGAGCTTTCGGCAACCACGCGTTTTACTTCCCGCTCCAGCAACGTGTCCCAGGTCGGCAAGCGGTAAAGGTCTTGCGCACTGGCCAACTGTCGAGCAGCTTCGATCTCAGCATAGCTCTTGCGCAGTGTGGTCAGTTCCCGCACGCTCTGCTGCGCCAGCGTCTCGGTCACGCTGGGGGCAGCAAGCGCCATTTGGCGTAATGCTGGATCTTCCAAGGGCGCCAACAGGTTCCTCACCCGGTTCTGTTCGTCCAATGCAGCCTGCACGGCTGACAGCTGTGCGACGTCCGGCGTCGCCGCTGCAAGCGCATTCGCCAAGGCATCATGGGGCGAGATCAGCCGTTTCAGTCGTTCCTGCTCATCAAATATCGCTTTGGCGCCCGCAAGGTCGGCGTACAAGCGTTTTTCAAATTCATTCATGTTGATCCCGGACTCGATGTTGGCCATCATGCGCTTGTCCCACCAAGCGTTTGCAGGCGCACATTTAGGTTGCTGCTGCTGTTCTCAAGTGTAACAGAGCCATTATGCAATCGACTTCTGAGGCCGCCGGCCCGTCCAAGGCAATAGCGTCTCCCCTCCTACATACCCATACGATCGATGGCGCCAAGTTCCTGTGCAATTTTCCAATCCGGATAAAGCAGCGCGTACAGGTGATGGATCGCCTTCATCACCATCGTAACGTACTCAATCGCTTCGGCCTCGCTGATCTCGACGGCCTGGGGCTGATGTACCAGTTGATTGCGCTTTTGCGCCCCATCGTTGAGCTTCTTGACATAGGGCGACTTCACGCCGGCGTACTTGAGCAGCACCTCGCCGTACAATTTGCTCAGCGGTGGCGACGGCAGATGAACCAGCAGCGATTCAAGGTCCGGCTTCACGCGGGCGAGACATTCCTTCACGTCCAGCTCAGCCGCAATCGTGGCGTCGATCCATTTGAAACGCGGGCTTTCCTCCTGGATGGCGCGATACAAATGGCGCATCGCCAGGAAAGGCTTATAGCCTTTATCCAACCCTTCCTGCACCGCTGCGATGATCTGGGCGGTGAGTGGGATACTGCTCTTAAAACCCACAGTTCCATGCGTCAGGTTGGCAAAGGCGTGGAACGTCACTTGGTCTTCCGACCAAGCCAGATCATGCAGACCGGAGACGACCTCGTCACGGATCTGGTCAAAGCCCAGAAAATACTTGAGCTGCTCCAGTACCTGCTTTGCCTTTGCAGTCATTTCCAGTTTGATGGCATCAACGGTTGCAGCGCCCGCCTCGGGGTATTCGCTGGCGTACATCATGTTGGCGGTGTGAAGCCAGGTTTTGAACTCGTCGTCGACGTCCACCGACGGCAAAACGACTTGGACCTTACCGCCCGCGAAATCCACGATCACGCTGACAAGCACCCCGTTTGCACGCGGCAGGGTGAATTTGATGGGGCCATTGGGTGAGCGCGGCCGGGTGCCGGGCTTGTCTAGGAAACCGATGAAGAAATACGCGCGGAATGTCAGTTCAGTCATAAGGTCAGTCAATGTTTGTGCTGGTGATGGATGTCTGGACACCCATCTTGGTGATGGAATGTACGAGCATATCTCTCAAATGGGCTTCGGCGCCGCAGCAGCGGAGTATACTGACGCGTTCTTCAAGAATATTCAATGGAATGCCTTTGCCGCGCTGTTGGAGAAGGTCGCGAAAGGCTTGACGCACTGGATCGATGCCACCCGGGCGCCGCAGCATTGGGGCCGATCGCCGCAGTGTCATGCTAGTATCCGAATCCCGCGCAATGCAGCATAACGAAGATAACTGGAGGCACCGATGCGTTCGTTGGCCGAAGAGATTCCTGATGTGCAGGTGCTGGTCGCACTAGCGCCCGAAGAGCTGGCCTACACCGTGTTAAGGCTGGCTAGCGTCAACGAACAGAATGGGTTATTTCATCCCGCCTCGTTCGAGACGCAGGCGGGCGGTCCCCGCTACCCGCCAGAGCGCACGCGCCAGGCCGAACTTGCATTAGGTGAAGCACTGGCATGGTTGACCATCAACATTCTCGTGATGCCTGCGCCGGGCATCAACGGGAACAACGGCCACATGATGATCACGCGGCGTGGTCGCAAAGTGTTGCGGCGTGAAGCATTTGACCAGTATCGTCAGGCTGCGGCTTTTCCCAAGGCGCTGTTACACCCGAGGATAGCAGACCAAGTCTGGCTGAACTTGGCGCGCGGCGACTACCCTACTGCGGTGTTTCAGGCGTTTCGGGCCGTTGAAGAAGCTTCAAGGCGGCAATGTCATCGGGCAGATCGGCTGGGCTGAGCATGCGCCAAGTTTACGCGAGGCTTGTAACGTTTACAAGGCCGACGTGGGCTTCCAGGTTCGCTCTGGCCGCCGCCAGTCTATGCCTTCA
>NZ_SPVG01000030.1 GCF_004614165.1 Duganella callida
CGGTGGCGCCGCGCCTGGCGCGCCGCCTACCGCGCCATGCTGGCCGATGGCGCCGTCGCGCGCATCCTTAGACGCTATACCATCGAGCCTGGCCGCGCCGACGGCAAATCGCCGGCGCGGCGCGGGCCGCGCTAGCCTGCCTTATTTGATATCGGGTGGCGCCAGGTACACCGCGTTTGCGGCGCTCAGGCTGGCCTTGACGGCTTTCGAGACGTCGTCGATGACGATTTCCGGCAGGCCGGCTTCGATGCCGTCCAGCGCCGTGGCCACCACCGACTCCGCGGTCAGCTTGGCAACCTGCAGATCCTTGGTCAGGTCGGTGTCGATGAAGCCGACGTGCATGCCGCTCACCAGCACTTTGGAGTCCTTGAGCTCGACCCGCAGCGCATTGGTGAAGCTCCACTCGGCGGATTTGGAGGCAGCGTAGGCCGCCAGCAGCGGCTTGGCGATCCAGGACGCCACCGACAGCACATTCAGGATGGCGCCATCGCCGTTGCGCAGCAGGGCAGGGGCGAACGCCTGGGTGACGCGCACGGTGCCGAAGTAATTGGTATCGAACATGGCCTGGGCGTCGGCCAGGCCGGCCGGATCGAGCACCGATTTTTCGTAGCGGGCGATACCGGCGTTATTCAGCAGGAAGTTGACGTCGCCGCACCGTTCGGCTGCGGCGGCGATGCTGGCAGGATCGTGCAGGTCGAGCTTGACGGCGACCATGCCGGGTTCGTTGAAACCGGCGGGATCGCGCATGCCGGCATAGACTTTGCGGGCGCCGCGCGCCACCAGGGCGCGGGCAAAAGCAAGACCGAGGCCGCGGTTGGCGCCGGTTACCAGAACGACTGACTGATCGATTTTCATGAACTGCTCCTTTCAAAGAGAGCCTTCATCTTTATTGATCGGCCCGGCTTTCGCCAGTTAATCTTTAACAGTTGGTGTTAAGCGGTGTGAAGTCCGCGCTCGCGTACAATAGCGGCATGTTTGCGGTGCGATGCACAGTTGTCAAGGTGGTATGAATATCGGTCGTATTTTTATATGCTGGCTGTGTTGGCTGTGCGGACCGGCGTGGGCGATGGACGTCGCGGCAGTCGATGCCGCCGCATTGCCGCACGGTGCGCAATCGCTGACTGCCTATCTGTCGGTGCTGGAGGATGAGGGCGGCGGCCTGGATTTCGACGGCGCGCGCGCCCGCGACGCCGAGTTCCGCAACGCCGGCAAGGCCGATGAGGCACTCAGTTTCGGCTACACGCGTTCCGCCTTCTGGCTGCGCGTCGTGCTGCGCAATCCCGGCGACCGGCCGCTGGAACGCCTGGTCGAAATCAGCAACGCGCGGCTCAGCGACATCCGCTTCTATCAGCCTGATGTCGACGGGCGCTACCACGTCCAGCGCAGCGGCAGCGCGCACCCGTACGCGACGCGGCCGTATCCCAACCGTTATTACGTCTATCCGGTCAGGCTGGAGCCGCACGCGCGGCAGACCATTTATGTCCGCGTCTGGTCCGAGGGCGCCAAGCTGATTCCGCTGACGCTGTGGGAGCCGGCCGCCTACGCTGCCTATCAGCGGCACGACTATCTGGTGCAGGGCGCCTATTTTGGCGCCGCCGGTGCGATGATGCTGTTTAATTTCGTCCTGTTCCTGACGCTGCGCGACCGGCTGTACCTGATGTACGTCGGCTTCGTGTTCTTCGCGGTGATGGCGCTGTCCGGCCAGAACGGTCTGGCGCAGGAGTGGCTGTGGCCGGGCGTCTCCGGCAGTTGGCCGAATACGGCGGCGTCGCTGGGCTTCTCGCTGTCGGCCGGCATGCTGACCACCTTCATGCGCCGCATGATCAATACCCGCATGGTGATCCCGCGACTCGACCGGGTGCTGGTGGGATTACAGCTGTTCTTCTTCTGCGCGCCGCTGGCGACGCTGTTCTTCTATGTGCAGACGGCCGGCCCGATCACCACGCTGTGGGCGGTGTCGGCGCCGCTGATCATGGTGATCGGCATCGTCTGCGCCTTCAAGCGGCAGCGTCCGGCGTATTTCTTCACCGCCGCCTACCTGCTGTTCTTCCTCGGGAACGCTTCCAGCTCGCTGGCCGCGCTGGCCATCCTGCCGCACAATACCATCACCAATTACGGCAGCCAGATCGGCTCGTGCATCGAGATGCTGATGCTGGCGTTTGCGCTGGCGGACCGCGTCTACGTCATGCGGCGCGAAAAGGAAAAGGCGCAGCGCGCGGCATTCGCCGCCCAGTCCGACCTGATCGCCGGCCTGCAGGAATCCGAGCGACTGCTGGAGTCGCGCGTCAACCAGCGCACGCGCGAACTGAAGGTCGCCAACGAACACCTGGCCGCGCTGAGCATGACGGATGGCTTGACCGCCATCGCCAACCGCCGCCGCTTCGACGAGGTGCTGTCGGCGGAATGGGCGCGCGCGGCGCGCCAGCATCACATGCTGGCGATCGGCCTGCTGGATATCGATTACTTCAAGCAGTACAACGACCACTATGGCCATCAGCAGGGCGACGAATGCCTGCGCGTGGTGGCCGCCACCTTCAAGGCGCAGCTGCAGCGTGGCGGCGACCTGGTGGCGCGCTACGGCGGCGAGGAATTTGCCTTCGTGGCGCCGGCGACCGACGCCGACCAGGCGCTGGCCATCGCCGATGGCGTCTGCCGCGCCGTCGCCGCGCTGGAACTGCCGCATGCCCGCGCGCCGGGCGGCACGCTTACCGTCAGCCTGGGCGT
This sequence comes from Duganella callida, assembly GCF_004614165.1. Taxonomy (GTDB): domain Bacteria; phylum Pseudomonadota; class Gammaproteobacteria; order Burkholderiales; family Burkholderiaceae_D; genus Rugamonas; species Rugamonas callida. Next base: position 2,725 of record NZ_SPVG01000030.1, read on the forward strand.
CGCCTCCTGGATGCCGCTGGCCGGCGAAGCGCCGGATGCGCTGCTGCGCGCGGCCGACCAGGCGCTGTACCGAGCCAAGCAACTTGGCCGCAATCGCGTCGAAGTTCACTGATTGCGTCTGGTCCTCCCTCCAAAGTTATACCTCGCGACGATACTTTAAGTTTAAATAAAGTATGTTTGTTTTTAAAAAACGACATTACTGATATCGCTATCAAATATTTCAATTGTGTTACTTAATTGGTGCGTATTACATTATTCAAATGTAAATCATACGAATATTTCCACATGAGTAATTCCATTCATTTAAAGAAATAAAAATTTCAAAATCAAGGCTTTAAGGCTGGGTGTGTCGCGCGCTGCGGCACTCGCTCATGGGATACCTATTTCTTTATTTCAATTAACCATGGAAGGAGATAGCGCTAACATTTATTTATTAGGCGGTGGGGATTTTCAGTTATTTTCTCTTATTTCTGTAGTGAGGAATTTATGATGCGTAGGCAATTAACAACCTCGGTCGGGCTGGCGTTGATGATCATGGCCGGGATGGCGCACGCCGAACCGGTTCGCCATTCTTACATCGTGCAGCTGGTGGACAAACCGGCGGCGTCGTACACCGGCGGGGTTGCGGGACTGAAGGCCACCAAACCGGCGGCCGGGCAGCGTCTGCAACTGGACGCCGCCCACGTTCAGGCATATACCAATTACCTGGACCAGCAGCGCAGCGCAGTGCTGAACACCCTCAGCGCTGACCAGATCAAGCACGAATACAAAATCGTGTTCAACGGCTTTTCCGCCATGCTGACCGACGACGAGGCGCGCGCGCTGAAGAAGAACAGCGCCGTGGCGCGCCTCAGCGCCAACGTCAACATGCGCACCTCCACCAGCTACACACCGACCTTCCTCGGCCTGAACCAGCCCGGCGGGCTGTGGGACCAGGTGGGCGGGCAGGGCGCGGCCGGCGAGGACACCGTGATCGCCATGCTGGATACCGGTGTGTGGCCGGAGAATCCCGGCTTTGCCGACCGCGTGGACGACAGCGGTGCGCCGGTGTTTGAAGGCGGCACGCTGGCCTATGGCCCGCCGCCGGCCAGCTGGAAGGGCGTCTGCGAGCCAGGCCAGGGCTTCAGCCCGTCGAATTGCAACAACAAGTTGATCGGCGCGCGCATCTTCCCGCCGAGCAGCGGCATTTCGCCTTACGAGTACATCTCAGTGCGCGACAGCGACGGCCACGGCACGCACACCGCCACCACCGCAGCCGGCGACGCCAACGTCGCGGCCAATGTCGGCGGCGTCCCGATGGGCAAGGTGATCGGCATGGCGCCGCGCGCGCGGCTGGCGATTTACAAGGTCTGCTGGACCGCCGACTACGGCAACGGCGGCTACGAAAACTCCTGCCCGACCGACAGCAGCGTGGCGGCGATCGAGCAGGCAGTGCTCGATGGCGTCAACGTGATCAGTTTCTCGATCGGCAGCACCGCCGGCGGCGGCAGTTTCGACGAGCCGACCGAGCAAGCCTTCCTGGCCGCCGCCAACGCCGGCGTGTTCGTCTCGGCGGCCGGCGGCAACGCCGGGCCGGACAACCCGGCGCAGGCGCCGGTCACGCATATCAGCCCCTGGCTGACGACGGTGGCCAACTCCACCCATAACCGCAGCTATCTGGGCTCGATCACGCTGGGCAATGGCGTCAAGCTGACCGGCGTGTCCAATAACGCCAACACCCCCAGCGCGCCGCTGATCCTGGCCAAGGACGCCGGCAAGCGCGGCACCCGCCCGGACGACATCCACGTCGCTCAGTGTTACGGCCCCGACGACAACGTCGGCATGCCTTTCGATCCGGCCAAGGTCAAGGGCAAGATCCTGGTATGCGACCGCGGCGGCAACGTGCTGGTCAACAAGGTGGCCAGCGCCATGGCGGCCGGCGCGGTTGGCGTGGTGATCGTCAACGTGGAAGGCGGCGCGACCACGCTGCCGTCGCAGTACTACAACCTGTCGACGGTTCACATCAACCTGGCCGACGCCAAGACGCTGAAGAGCTACATGGCCCAGGCGGCGGCCGGCAAGGCGACCGGCGCGCTGGGCGACGTCCGGCCGACCTACGACACCAATCCGGCGGCCGCGCCGATCGTCGCCGGTTCGTCCTCGCGCGGGCCGAACGTGGCGGACGCCAACATCCTCAAGCCGGACATCTCGGCGCCGGGCAGCGACATCCTGGCCGGCTATCTGCCGAACATGGCCACGGTCGAGGAATTCCAGGCGCCCTACACGGGCGGCAAGCTGGCGCCGCCCGCATGGGCGTTCCTGACCGGCACCTCGATGGCGACGCCGCACATTTCCGGCATTGCCGCGGTGCTCAAGCAGCGCCACCCGGAATGGAGCCCGGCCGCCATCAAATCGGCGTTGATGACCACCGCCTTCGACACCCAGAGCGATGGCCGCACCGCGCCGTTGGCCTGGGATTCCAGCGCGCTCGATACCGGCAAGCTGCCGTGGGGGCAGGGTGCCGGACAGGTTGCGCCGACCCCGGCCGCCGATCCGGGCCTGATCTACGACCTGGGCGCCGAGGACTATCGCCGCTTCCTGTGCGGGCAGACGTTGAACACCCACTTCGACTGCACCGGTGTGACGCCGCTGGCGGCATATGACCTGAACCTGCCTTCGCTGAGCGTGGCGGCGGTGATGGGCAACCAGACCCTGCACCGCACCGTGACCAACGTCGGCAAGACCGCCGCCACCTACACCGCAACCGCCAGCCTGCCCGGCTTCAAGGTCGATGTGCAGCCGGCCTCGCTGGTCCTCGGGCCGGGCGCCAAGGGCGATTACACCGTCAAGCTGACCCGCACCGACGCACCGATGCACGCTTGGCAGTACGGTTCGCTGACCTGGAGCGACGGCACGCACAAGGTGCGCAGTCCGCTGACGGCGCGCGCGGTGGCCCTGGATACCTCCGCCCAGATCTACAGCGAGGCGACCGATGGCGCCAAGGTGGCGACGCTGCGTACCGGCTTCACCGGCCAGGTCGGCCTGGTCAAGAGTGCGCTGCAAGCCCCCGAGCAGAGCGAGAGTGACATCGCGCAGATGACCGATCCGGGCTTCATCACCTGCCCGTATCCGGCCGATGGGCTGAATATCACCACGGTCAGTATCCCGAACGGCACCCTGATCGCCCGCTTTGCGCTGTACAACGCCGATACCGGCGGCGATGGCCAGACCGACCTGGATCTGTACCTGGCCAATGCGGACGGCCAGGTGATCCAGATGAGCGAGCAGGTCGGCTCGGACGAGATGATCACCATGGTCAAGCCAACGCCCGGCGAATACCGGCTGTGCGTGGCGGGTTACTCGGTTCCCGGCGGCAGCGCCCACTACAAGCTGTCGAGCTGGGTCGTGACCCCGGACGCCGCGGCGAACAACCTCAAGGTCAATCTGCCTGGCGTCGTATATGCGGGCAAAGCGGCCTCGGTCAGCTATGGCTGGTCCGGCCTGGACAGCGGCAAGCGCTACCTGGGCATGGTGAACTTCCTCAACGCCGGCGCGGTGGAAGGTTCGACCATGCTGGAAGTGGATACCACCGATCCATTGCCGTCGTTTGCTTACGGCCGCCGCGTTTCAAACAATCGTAAATGACACAGGAGTGAAGAAAAATGATGAAACCCATAATGACCATGAAGCGCTGGCTGGCCGCCTGCGGCCTGGCCGCTGCCGCCGTTGCGGCGCCGCTGCACGCGGAAGTGCTGGACTTCGAGCAGCTGTCGGCGACGGCGCTGATCGGCGGTCAGACGCTGCTCGACAGCGGCTACCTGTTCACCGCGCTGGAAGGCCCGTACACGGCGGCCAACGGCTTGCATAGCGGCGTCGGCGCGGTGCTCGATCCGTTCGATCCGGGCACTTGCGAGGTGAGCGCGTGTCCGGGCGGCGGCAGCGGCAAGTTCTACGCGGGCCTGAACGATGGCGGCCTGCAGCTGAGCCGCGCCGACGGCAAGGCGTTCAGCCTGTCCGGCCTGGACTTCGCCTTCCTGGCGCCGTCGCCGATGACTGAGCCGCTCAGCGGCCAGCTGCTGGTCAGCGGCACCCGCAGCGGCGGCGGCAGCGTGGCCCTGTCGCTCGATTTCGCCGGGCAGGACGCCGGCGGTCACTTCCTGTTCAGCAGCGCGGCGCTGAACGCCTTCAGCGGCGTGCAGTTCAGCCAGGTAGCCTTCAGTGCTTGTCTGTTCATCGACGGCGCCTGCGTCAATTCGCTGGACCAGCCGGCGTTCAACGAGGCCCAGTTCGCGCTCGATAACATCAACGTCAGTGTCAGTGCCGTGCCCGAGCCGTCCACCTGGGCGCTGCTGCTGGCGGGCCTGATGCTGCTGGGCGTGCGGCTGGCGCGCAAGCGCCGCGCCGCGGGGTACAAGCCGCTGCTGCGTGGCGCGCTGGCGCTGGCGATGTTGGCCGGCGCCACCCAGGCCGCGCAGGCCGAGGTGATTTCCTTCCGCGGCGACACGACCGGCGCGCCGACCTACCAGCGTCCCGACCAGTACGGCACCATCTTCGAAGACTGGCGCGGGCCGGTGTCGTATCGCGTGTATGACATCGACCTGAAAGACACGGCCAGCATGATCAGCTTCGCGGTCGTGTGCCAGTTCGATTGCGGCATGTTCATCTACGGTGGCAGCTTCGATGCAGCCGATCCGCTGAAGAACTTCATGGGTGGCAGCGACTCCTATTCCGGCTACACCAGCGCCATGTTGAACGGCCATCTGGATGCCGGCCATTACAGCATGGTGGTGGTGGGCGACAGCCATAGCGAGTTTGGCGCATTTGCCGGTGTGGTCGGCGCCGATGCCGCGTTCACCGTCAGCGCCGTGCCTGAACCTTCGACCTGGCTGATGCTGGGCGGCGGCCTGGCCCTGCTGGCCCTCAGCCGTCGCCGCGCGTCGTGGGGCAAGGCGCTGCGCCTGGGCCTGGCGGCTGGCGTTCTGCTGCTGGGCGCCACCCAGTCGGCCCGCGCCGACATCAAGGTGATCGATGGCGATACCACCTTCGCCAACAGTTTCGACAGCCCCCTGAGCGACATCTGGGGTCTGAACGTGCATTACGATGCGTATCAGATCTCGGTCAGCGCCGATCCCACGTTCCGCCAGAGCGGGCTGGTGGTGTGCGAGTTCGATTGCGTGCTGCTCATGTACCAGGGCGCGTTCGATCCGAAACAATCGGACAAGAACCTGTTCATGGTCGAAACCGATCGTGGTGGTGCCCAGGCCATATCCTCGCATATGGAAGAGAATCAGACTTACGTGCTGGTGGTGGCCGGCCGCTTTGACTACGATTGGGGCAAATATTCGCTGCTGATCAGTAACCCTGGCACCATCAACATCAGCGCGGTGCCCGAGCCGGCAGAGTGGGGCATGCTGCTGGGCGGTCTGGCGCTGGTGGGCGCCGTCGCCCGCCGCCGTCAACGGCAGGCCTAAGCAAAAAAAGCCGCCCCGCGGGGCGCGGGGCGGCTTTTTCGTCGGGGAGGGGCGACGCTCAGTCTTCGCGGCGCAGGTGCGGGAACAGCAGCACGTCGCGGATGTTCGGCGAATCGGTCAGCAGCATCATCAGACGGTCGATGCCGATGCCGCAGCCGCCGGCCGGTGGCATGCCGTATTCCAGCGCGCGGATGTAGTCGGCGTCGTAGAACATCGCTTCCTCATCGCCGGCATCCTTGGCTTCCACTTGCGCCAGGAAGCGCGCCGACTGGTCTTCCGCATCGTTCAGCTCCGAGAAGCCGTTGGCGATTTCGCGGCCGACCATGAACAGCTCGAAGCGCTCGGTGATGCCTGCGCGGGTATCCGAGGCGCGCGCCAGCGGCGACACTTCCACCGGATAATCGATGATGAAGGTCGGCTCCCACAGCTGCGCTTCGGCGGTCTCTTCGAACAGCGCCAGTTGCAGCGCGCCCAGGCCCGAATGCGCGTGCGGCTTGACGCCGAACTTCAGCAGCTCGGCCTTGATGAACTCCATATCGTTCAGCTGCGCTTCGGTGTAGTGCGGCGCGAACTTGTTGATGGCGCCGACGATGGTCAGGCGATGGAACGGCTTGGACAGGTCCAGCTCACGGCCGCCGTAGGTCAGCACCGCGGTGCCCTTGGCATCGATCGCGGCCTGGCGGATCACCGACTCGGTGAAGTTCATGATCCATTCGTAATCGGTGTAGGCCGCGTAGAACTCCATCATGGTGAATTCGGGATTGTGACGGACCGACACGCCTTCGTTGCGGAAGTTGCGGTTGATCTCGAACACGCGGTCGAAGCCGCCGACCACCAGACGCTTCAGGTACAGCTCGGGCGCGATACGCAGGAACATCTGCATGTCCAGCGCGTTGTGGTGGGTGATGAACGGCTTGGCCGCCGCGCCGCCCGGGATCGGGTGCAGCATCGGCGTTTCCACTTCCATGAATTCGTGCTTTTCCATGAAGCGGCGGATCGACGACATCGCCGCGGTACGCGCCTTGAAGGTGCGGCGCGTCTCTTCGTTCATGATCAGATCGACGTAGCGCTGGCGGTACTTGGTCTCCTGGTCGGCCAGGCCGTGGAACTTGTCCGGCAGCGGGCGCAGCGACTTGGTGATCAGGCGCAGTTCGGTGACCTTGATGGTCAGTTCGTCGGTCTTGGTCTTGAACAGGGTGCCGGCCACGCCCAGGATGTCGCCCAGGTCGTAGTGGTGCAGGGCGGCCATGGCCGCCTCGCCGGTCAGGTCCAGGGTGGCGTAGATCTGGATGCGGCCGTCGGCCTTGGCGCCCGAGGAGTCCTGCAGCGTGGCGAAAGCGGCCTTCTTGCCGGCTTCGCGCTTCAGCATCATGCGGCCCGCCAGCTTGACGGTGATCGGGTTGGCTTCCAGTTCTTCGCGCGATTTCCCGCCGTACTGCGCGTGCAGGTCGGCGGCCTTGTGTTCGGGCCTGAAGTCGTTCGGGAAGGCGACGCCTTGTTCGCGGATGGCGGCCAGCTTGGCACGGCGCTCGGCGATGATTTTGTTTTCATCAGCGGCCGGTGCGGCGCTTTCCACTTGTTCTTGACGATCCGTAGTCATGGTCTTTTTGATTCTGGTTGAGGTGATGATTTAATTGATGGCGGCCGAAAACAGGTCTTCGACGTTCAGCTGGCTGAAATCGCCGACGACGGCGATCACGTTGTCGAATTCCGCGAAGGCTTCGGCCGGCAGCGTGGTGGTCAGCACCACGGCGCGCATGCCGGCGCGGCGCGCTGCCTCCACGCCCAGCGGTGCGTCTTCGAACACGATGCTGTTCTCCGGCAGGGCGCCGGCGCGTTCGGCGGCCAGCAGGAACACGTCCGGCGCCGGCTTGCCGCGCGCGACGTCGGCGGCGCCGGCGATGGCGTTGAATTCCTTGCGCAGATCCAGACCGTCCAGCGTGAAGTCGATGTTCTCGACCGGCGCGGCGGTGGCCACGGCCAGCTTGACGCCGGCCGCCTTGGCGCGCGCGATGAAGTCGACGAAGCCGGCGGTCGGCGCCAGGTGCGGCGCGTACAGCTCGCGGTACAGCGACTCCTTCTCGAAGTCCAGCGCGGCGCTTTCCTCCTTGGTCAGCGTCTTGCCGAAGTAGGTGCTCATGATTTCATGGCCCTGGCGGCCGGCCGTCGAGCGGAAGAATTCGTCCGCGTCCAGCACGTGGCCGCGGCGCTGGAAAAACTCCAGCCACGATTTCACGTGGAAGGACATGTTGTCGACGATGGTGCCGTCCATGTCGAAGATGAATGCACGCTGCGAATTGACTGTCATGAGTTAGACGCCTTGTTTGAGCGAAGCCGAGATGAAGTCGTCCAGGTCGCCGTCCAGCACGCCCTTGGTATTGCCGGTCTCGAAGTTGGTACGCAAGTCCTTGATGCGCGACTGGTCCAGTACGTACGAGCGGATCTGGTGGCCCCAGCCGACGTCGGTCTTGGAATCTTCCAGCTTCTGCTGCTCGCTCATGCGCTTGCGCAGTTCCAGTTCATACAGCTTCGCCTTCAGCATTTCCATCGCCTCGGCCTTGTTGCGGTGCTGCGAGCGGTCGTTCTGGCACTGCACCACGATACCGGAAGGGCCGTGGGTCAGACGCACCGCGGAGTCGGTCTTGTTGATGTGCTGACCACCGGCGCCCGATGCGCGGTAGGTATCGATGCGCAGGTCGGCCGGGTTGATCTCGATGTCGATCGAGTCATCCACTTCCGGATACACGAACAGCGACACGAACGAGGTATGACGGCCACCGGCCGAGTCGAACGGCGACTTGCGCACCAGGCGGTGCACGCCGGTCTCGGTGCGCAGATAGCCGTAGGCGTATTCGCCTTCCACCTTCAGGGTCGCGGTCTTGATGCCGGCGACCTCGCCCTCGGATTCTTCCATCACCTCGACCTTGAAGCCCTTGCGCTCGCAATAGCGCAGGTACTGGCGCAGCAGCATGGAGGCCCAGTCCTGGGCCTCGGTGCCGCCGGCGCCGGCCTGGATGTCGATGAAGCAGTTGTTCGGGTCCATCGGATTGCTGAACATCCGGCGGAATTCCATGCCTTCGATGACTTTGCGGACTTCCTCCGCATCGACGATCAGCGCTTCCAGCGTGTCGTCATCGCCTTCTTCCTTGGCCATCTCGATCAGATCGGCCATATCCTTCAGGTCGGCGTCGGCCTTGGTCAGGGAGAAGACGATCGCTTCCAGCGATTTCTTTTCCTTGCCCAGGTCCTGGGCTTTTTTCGGGTCGTTCCAGACGGCTGGATCTTCCAGTTCGCCATTTACCTGCTCGAGTTTCTCCGACTTCTTATCGAAGTCAAAGATACCTCCGAAGTTCAGCCTCGCGCGAGGTCAGGTCGGCGAGGAGGGCGGTGAGGGCGTTGATGCGTTCGGCTTCCATGGGGTCTTCTTCTTTTCTCAGGCTGAAATCAAACCCTGAATTATACTCCAGCCAGTGCCGCTCTCCCAGCGCAAAGCCACAAGCCGTGCGCCGAAGCAGAAATACTGCCATTTTTGCCACAAAAGCGGATAAAATATCGCGGCCTGCGACTATGCCCAACCTGACCATGCGTTACGCCTGCCTTGCCTTGCCCTTTCTGCTGATCGGCTGTTCGACCCTCGCGGGCGGCGGCGCGACGCCGTCCGGCGCCGAGGCCACGCTGGCGCTGCTGGAAACCACCGACCTGCACGCAAACGTGCTGAGTTTCGACTACTACAAACTGAAGGACGATCCGTCGATCGGTATCGAGCGCACCGCGACCCTGATCAAACAGGCGCGGGCCGAGTATCCCAACAATCTGCTGTTCGATAATGGCGATGCCCTGCAAGGCACGGCGCTGGCCGATTATCAGGCGCTGGTCAGGCCGGTGGCTTGCGGCGAAACGCTGGCCATTTACAAGGCCATGAATCAATTGAAGGTGGATGGCGCCAGCGTCGGCAATCACGAATTCAATTACGGACTGGCGTACCTGAGTCAGGTCACCGGCAGCCATTTCGATGTGGACGGCGTGCCTGCCGACGCACCGCGCTGCGCCGGCCCCGATTTCCCCATCGTGCTGGCAAATATCTACAGCGCCAAAACGAAGCAGCCGCTGTTTGCGCCATACCACATCCTGACGCGCCAGATCGGCGCCACCGGCCCCGATGGCAAGCCGCTGAACGCCACCATCAGGATCGGCATCATCGGCTTTACGCCACCGGGTATCCTGTCCTGGGACAAGCGCTGGCTGCAAGGGAAGGTGTACGCGGAAGGCGTGCGCGAGACGGCGCAGAAATACATTCCGCGGATGCGCGCCGAGGGCGCCGACCTCATCGTCGCCGTGTCGCATGGCGGCCTGTCGGGCGAACCTTACGATCCGGGCATGGAGGACGGCAATTACTACCTTGCCGAAGTGCCGGGCGTGGACGTGCTGCTGATGGGCCACCAGCACCTGGTGTTCCCGAATCCGGCCAGCAGCAACCCGAATTTCAATCTGCCCCGGGTGGACAAGACTCGCGGCGCCGTGCGCGGCGTGCCGGCCGTGATGGCCAACCTGTGGGGCAAAAACCTCGGCGTCATCGGCCTGCGTCTCAAGTACGACGGCCAGCACTGGCGCATCGACAAAGCGCGCACCACGGTGGAAGCGCGCAGCAGCAAGCAGTCCGACGGCGGCTACGTCGCCGCCGATCCGGCGTTTGCGTCCCTGATCGCGGCCGAACACGCGGCGACCATCCGCTACGTGCAGACGCCGGTCGGCAGCAGCGACTTCCGCATGACCACCTATTTTGCCGACGTCGGCGACGTCAGCGCACTGGAGCCGGTCAACCAGGCGCAGACGGCTTACGTGCGGGATTACGTCAAGGCCAACCTGCCGCAATACGCCAATCTGCCGGTGCTGTCGGTGACGGCGCCGTTCAAATCCGGCGCCGCCGGCCCGGCCGACTACACCGACGTCAAGCCAGGTCCGCTGGCGCTGAACAATGCCGCCGATCTGTATCTGTATCCGAACGAGCTGCATGCGGTGAAGGTCAGCGGTGCCCAGCTGAAGGCGTGGCTGGAGAAGGCGGCCGAGCGGTTCAACCGCATCGATCCGGCCAGCAGCGCGCGGCAGGAGCTGGTCGACAGCGCCTTTTACGGCTTTAATTTCGACGCGCCCACCGATGCGGACCTGAACTACCGCATCGATGTCACCCAGCCGGCCGGCCAGCGCATCGTCGATTTGCACTACAAAGGTGCGGCGTTGTCGCCATCGCAGGAATTCCTGGTCGCGACCAACAACTACCGCGCCAGCGGCGGCGGCAATTTCCCCGGCCTGGATGGCAGCAAAACCGTGATCGCCTCGCCGGACGCCAGCCGCGACGTGCTGATTGCATACGTCCGCAAGGCCGGTCGGTTGACGCGTGCGCGCAACGGCGCCGCCCGCAGCTGGCGCTTTGCACCGGTGCGTGTCGAAGGACAGGTCGTATTCCACTCCGCTCCCAACATGACGGAACTGGCGCGCGATGCGGGCCTGAGCGGCGTCACGCAACTCAACGAGGACGATGGCGGCGGCAAGGGCTTTGCCCTGTATGCCATCGATTTGAGCAAATGAGGAGGGCACGCATTTTCTGCACAGGCGCAGTGCTGGCAGCCGGCCTGATGCTCGGTGCCGCCGCCTGGGCTGGCCCGGTGGAGGAAGGCCGCCTGTGCCTGCGCGGTGTCGAAGGCCGGCCCGCCAATCTTCCGCGCGCGTTCCAGCTGTTCAGTGGCGCGGCGCGCAAAGGCGACGCGCAAGCGGCCTATTACCTCGGCATGATGTACCAGAACGGCATGGCCGTCGCGCGCGATCTCAAGGCCGCAGCCCGCTGGCTGCAATTCGCCGCCGATCGCCAGACGCCGGCCGCGATGTATGCATTGGCCAAGCTGTATCTGAGCGGTGAAGGTGTGAAGCGCGATGAGCAGATCGCCCGCCGCTGGATCGAAAAAGCCGCCGATCTCGAATACCCCGAGGCCGTGATGGCGATGGCCATCGGCCTGCGCGACGGCTCAATGGGCTTCGAGCGTAACGAGTCTCTGGCCGAAACGCAGATGCGCTTCGCCAACCGCGCCCTGAAACAGACTTATCCGGGCATGTAATTCTTACGGCATGCTTACAGCCGGCAGGGCGCTGAGCTTGCTGCGATGCCGCACATCTATCTGTTGCTGATGACGTTCTACTAACCTACAATGGTTTTCCGATGGGGCGATTTTCCAGCGTACGACTACATAAAAAACGTTGTATAAACAGGAGATGACACATGAATTTCAAGTTGAAATTGCTCGTTGCAGGTCTGGCATTCGGTTTCGCGGCTGCCTCCCAGGCGGCTGACCCCATCAAGATCGGCGTGTCCGGTCCCTTCACCGGCGGCTCCGCGCCCATGGGCGTGTCGATGCGCGATGGCGTCAAGCTGGCCGTCGCCGAAATCAATGCCAAGGGCGGCGTGCTGGGGCGGCCGATTCAACTGGTTGAACGCGACGACGAAGCCAAAAACGAACGCGGCGTGCAGATCGCACAGGAACTGATCAACAAGGAAAAGGTGGTGGCCACCGTCGGCTACATCAACACCGGTGTGGCGCTGGCCTCGCAGCGCTTTTACCAGGACGCCAAGATCCCGGTGATGAACAACGTCGCCACCGGCTCCATTATCACCAAGCAGTTCGCCGATCAGCCGGAGAACTATATCTTCCGCACCTCCGCCAGCGACCAGATCCAGTCGCAGATGATCATCAAGGAGGCGGTCGACAACCGCAAATTCAAGAAGGTCGCCATTCTGGCCGACTCCACCAACTACGGTCAGCTGGGCCGCGAAGACCTGGAGAAGGTGCTGGCCGCGCGTAACATGAAGGCGGTGGCGGTCGAGAAGTACAACATCAAGGACGTCGACATGACGGCCCAACTGCTGAAGGCCAAGCAGGCCGGCGCCGACGTGGTGCTCACCTACGGCATCGGCCCCGAGCTGGCGCAGATCGCCAACGGCATGGAAAAACTGGGCTGGAAAGTGCCGATGATCGGCAGCTGGACCCTGTCCATGGCCAACTTCATCGACAACGCCGGCAAGAACGGCAACGGCACCCGCATGCCGCAGACCTTCATCCAGGATGCCAGCACGCCCAAGCGCAAGGCCTTCATCGACGCCTACGTCAAGGCGTACAACCCGCCGCAAGGCCGGATGCCATCGCCGGTATCGGCAGCCCAGGGTTACGACTCGATCTACCTGCTGGCTGCCGCCATCAAGCAGGCCGGCAGCACCGACGGCCCGAAAGTGAAGGCGGCGCTGGAGAACCTCAACGAGAAGGTTGAAGGCGTGGTCACCACTTACAACAAGCCGTACAGCAAGGACGACCACGAAGCCATCACGCCGGAGATCACCGTCTTCGGTGAAGTGAAGGACGGTAAAGTCGTCGCGGCCAAGTAAGGCCGACTCCCCAGCCGCATTGGCCAGACTTGTTGACGCAAGCCTGGCCATTTTCTTGTTCTCCTTCGCAAAGGAGCGAAGATGGAAATCCTGTTGCAACTGGTGTTCAGCGGTATCGCGCTGGGCATGATCTATGCGGTGATCGCATTCGGCTATCAACTGACGTTCGCCACGTCCGGCACCCTGAACTTCGGCCAGGGCGAGGCGCTGATGCTGGGCGCACTGGTGGGCCTGAGCCTGGTGGGGACTATCCACGGCGGGCCTTACATGGGCTATCTGCTGATGATTCCTGTGGTGATCGTCTTCGGCGCGCTGCAAGGCATGCTGGTGGAATGGATAGGCGTGCGGCCGGCGATCAGGATCAAGTCCGAGTTCGGCTGGATCATGTCCACCATCGCACTGGCCATCATTTTCAAGAACGTGGCCGAGAACATCTGGGGCAAGGACGACCTGACCTTCCCGTCGCCGCTGGATTCCGCGCCGATCCAGATCCTGGGCGCCAACGTGCAGCCGATGCAGGTGGCGGTGGTGGTCGGCGCGCTGGCCATCATGGCGGCGGTGGAGATCTTCAACCGCAAATCCATTTATGGCAAGGCGGTGGTGGCCACAGCCAACGACCGCGACGCGGCGGGACTGATGGGGATTAACACCGGCATGGTGATCACCTTTTCCTACGCGCTGTCGTCGGCGGTGGCGGCGTTCGCCGGCGTGCTGGTGGCGCCGCTGACGCTGACCGGCGCCACCATGGGCGCCTCGCTGGGGCTGAAGGCGTTCGCGGTGGCGATCATCGGCGGCCTGACGTCGGGCGTCGGTGCCATTGTCGGCGGGCTGATACTCGGCATCGCCGAGACCACTGCCGGCTACTACATCTCCACCGGCTACAAGGACGTGCCGGGACTGGTGCTGCTCCTGCTGGTATTGGCGGTGAAGCCGTCCGGCCTGTTCGGCAAAGCCGCCATCAAGAAGGTTTGACCCATGAAGAAGACGATCGTTGCGGCGAGTGCGGCGGGCCTGGCGGCGCTGGCGCTGTATCCGGTGCTGATACCGAATCCGTACTACATCCACCTGTTCGAAACCATCCTGATTTACGCCATCCTGTTGTTCGGGCTGGACATCGTGGTCGGCTACACGGGCCAGGTATCGCTGGGCCATGCGGGCCTGTTCGGCATCGGCTCGTATGTGACCGGCGTGGTGGTGTTCAAACTGAGCCTGCCGTTCTGGCTGGCGATACCGGCCAGCGTGGCCGGCGCGGCGCTGTTCGGCGCCGTGCTGGCGCTGCCGGCCTTGCGGGTGACGGGGCCCTACCTGGCGATGGTGACGCTAGCCTTCGGCACCATCATCCAGATCCTGATCAACGAAATGACCTTCCTCACCGAAGGGCCGATGGGCATCAAGATCGCCAAGCCGCTGGTCTTCGGCCAGAAGCTGAGCGAAGTCCAGTACTACTACATGGTGGCGGTGCTGATGGTGATTTCGCTGGTGGTGGTGCACCGCATCCTGAAGTCGAATCTGGGCCGCGCGTTCGAAGCGTTGCGCGACAGCCCGATCGCCTCCGACTGCATGGGCGTGTCGGTATACCGCTACAAGGTATATGCCTTCATCATCAGCGCCGGCTTTGCCGGCTTGGCCGGCAGCCTGTATGCATATTCGGAAGAGTACATCTCGCCGAACACCTATAACTTCGAACTGACCATCCTGTTCCTTCTGGCCGTGATCATGGGCGGGCGCAAGACGCGCTCGGGCGCCTTGATCGGCGCACTGATCGTGGTGATGCTCCCCAGCCTCCTGGCCGACATCGAATTGTTCCGCAAGATCGCCGTGGCGGCGGCGGTGCTGGGCGTGATCGGGGCGGCGCTGGCCGTGGCGCGCAAGCGTTCGACCCTGCGCGGCGTGCTGGTGCCGCTGATCGCCACCATCGGCATGGCGGCGTTCTCCTTCAAACTGGAGAACATCGTCGACTGGCGCCTGACCATTTTTGGTTTGATGACGCTGTTCGTGGTCTACTATCTGCAGGACGGTATCGTCGGCTACGTGCAAAGCCTGTTCGGGCGCGCACCGAGCCACACCAAATCGCTGGCGGACGGCAGCGGCGCCGAACCGTTCCCCCGCGCGCAGGGCGGCGCTGCCGGCAGCATCCTGCTGAACGCCGAGCAGATACTGATGCAGTTCGGCGGCCTGAAAGCGCTGAATCAGGTCAACCTGAACGTGATGCAGGGCGCCGTGCATGGCCTGATCGGACCCAACGGCTCCGGCAAAAGCACCATGATGAACGTCCTCACCGGCATCTACCGTCCGACGGCGGGCAAGGTGTCGTTTGGCGGCGTGGTAATTTCGGGCAGTACGCCGTCGCAAATCGCGCTGGGCGGCGTGGCCCGCACTTTCCAGAACGTCCAGCTGTTCGGCGAGATGACCGCGACCGAGAACGTGCTGGTCGGTCTGCACAACACTTTCAAATCCACCATGCTCGATGTGATGCTGCACACGCCGCGCTACAAGCGCGAAGAACGCGCCGCCCGCGAGCGTGCGGCCAGCATCCTCGAATTTGTCGGCCTGTCGGCCATGGCCAACGAGGAGGCACGCAACCTCCCGTACGGCAAACAGCGGCTGCTGGAGATCGGCCGCGCGCTGGGACTGAGTCCGCGCCTGCTGCTGCTGGACGAACCGGCGGCCGGCCTGACCGCGCCGGACATCAAGGAACTGATGGCCATCATCCGCAAGATCCGCGACCACGGCATCACCATCATCCTGATCGAGCACCACATGGATGTGGTGATGGCGCTGTCCGACACCGTCACCGTACTGGACTTCGGCCAGAAAATCTGTGAAGGCGCGCCCGCCACCGTGCAATGCGACCCGCGCGTGATCGAAGCCTACCTGGGCGGCGGCGGTGAAGAACATGGCGGCACCAAAGCGCCGATGGCGCACTGACGAGGACCACACATGCTAGCAATCTCCAACCTGCACGCGGCCTACGGCAAAGTCGAAGTCCTGCACGGCATCTCGCTGGAAGTCCCGAAAGGCAAACTGGTGACCCTGATCGGCTCCAACGGCGCCGGCAAGACCACCACCATGCGCGCCATCTCCGGCATGCTGAAGCCAAAAGGCGGCACCGTTACCCTTGACGGCAAGGACATCACCGGGCACGACTCGCACAAGATCGCCCGCGCCGGACTGGCGCACTCGCCCGAAGGCCGGCGCGTATTCGCCTCCATGAGCGTGACCGACAACCTGCTGCTGGGCGCCTTCCCGCGCTACACCCGCGCGCGGACCAAGGGCGACATCAAGCGCGACCTGGAAAAGGCGCTGGAACTGTTCCCGCGCCTGAAAGAACGCCAGCAGCAGCTGGCCGGCACCCTGTCGGGCGGCGAACAGCAGATGCTGGCGATGGCGCGCGCCGTCATGCTGAATCCGGAAGTGGTGCTGCTGGACGAGCCCTCGATGGGGCTGGCGCCGATCCTGGTGGAAGAAGTCTTCCGCATCATCCAGCGCCTGAAATCGGAAGGCGTGACGATGCTGCTGGTCGAACAGTTCGCCGCCGCCGCGCTGAACGTCGCCGACTACGGTTACGTCCTCGAAAACGGCAACATCTCCGTCCACGGCCCCGCCGACAGCCTGAAAACCAACCCCAAAGTCATCGCCGCCTACCTCGGCGGCGGCCACTAGAGTCGGGGTCAGAGCCGACATTCGGACATTTCATCGCATCCGCTGCTTTTTGATGGCGCGGCTGACGGTCTTGGCGGAAATGCCGAAGTGCGCGGCGATGGCCTCCATCGTGTAGGCGTGCCGCAGGCCGTTCGGCGCCGAGGCAGACCTGCTCGAGTATCGACTACCGGGTCAGCCGGTCGCTGTAGTCGATGTAGATCGCCCCCTGGCGGTCGCCGCGAGAGGTAACATGGTAAAGTGCGCCAGGGAATTCTAAACGGAGTGGACGGCTCATTTGCCTATGCTAGTGCGCGCTGCTGGCGGCGGCATGAGCCAGATCAAACGGCGCCGCCGCACTGCGGCCGCGCTCGTGTCCGAATGTCGGCTCTGACCCCGACCTTATTGGAGGATGGCATGAGAATCGTGAGTTTTCCGTCGGGGGTGACGGTGCCGGCACTGGGGCAGGGTACCTGGAACATGGGCGAAAAGGCGTCGCGCCGGCGCGAGGAGGTGCGGGCGCTGCAGCTGGGGCTCGATCTGGGCATGACGCTGATCGATACCGCCGAGATGTACGGCGAGGGCGGCGCCGAACAGGTTGTCGGCGAGGCGATTGCCGGACAGCGCGACGCGGCTTTTGTCGTCAGCAAAGTGTATCCGCATAACGCCAGTTTCGCCGGCGTGCAGCAGGCTTGCGAGCGCAGTCTGCGGCGCTTGAATATCGATTGCATCGACCTGTATCTGCTGCACTGGCAGGGCCATCATCCGCTGGGCGAGACCTTCGACGGGTTCGAGGCGCTGAAGAAAGCCGGTAAAATCAAGGCCTACGGCGTGAGTAACTTCGACCTGGAAAGCATGGAAGATGCGGTCACCCACGGCGCCCCCGCCACCAATCAGGTGCTGTACAACCTGATGAAGCGCGGCATCGAGTTCGATCTGCTGCCCTGGTGCCGCCAGCGTAACATGCCGGTGATGGCCTATTCGCCGCTCGAAACCGCCGGCCGCGAGCAGGCGGCACTGCTCGGTAATCCGGGGCTTGAGTCGGTGGCGGAGGCCCATGGCGTCACGCCGGCGCAGGTGGCGCTGGCCTGGGTGCTGCATCAGGATGGGCTGATTGCGATACCGAAGGCCGCCGATCCTGTACACTTGCGCGCTAATCGCGCTGCCGCCGAGCTTCAGCTCTCGGCTGATGACCTGGCGGCGCTGGACCGTGCTTTTCCACCGCCACGCCGCCGGCGCGCGCTGGATATGCGTTAATTGAATAAATAGTTTATGTTAAACCGTCTGAAGCAATTGTTTTCCTCCACGGCGCCGGAAGCCTCCGCCGATACCAGCAACCATATCCCGATCGACGCCTACTGCACGCTGGCCGACATTCCCAAGCCGGCCTTTGCGCATGTGCTGAATGGCCGCCGTGGCCTGGATGACGCCGAACTGTCGGCGCATCTCAACGGCTTGATGCACCATCTGGCCGAGAAGGGACAGGGCAGGATGACGCGCACGCGCTATCACACCATCCGTCATCTGCAGCGCGTGCAGCAGCACATCAACCTGGCCGTCGAGCCGACGCAGATGCAGGCGTTTCACGCCTGGGCCGAAGCGGCCAACGCCATCTTCTTCCTGGCGGACGGCACGGTACGCGATCCGCAAGGCCGCGTATTGTTGCCGTCCGAAGGCGACGAGGGCGCCGATGCGCAGGCCGTGGTGCCGTATCCGCCGCAAGCCTGGCAGCGCAAGGCGCGCACCGACGAGCTGCTGGCCGCGCGCAAGATCAGCGTGCCGGGTGATCTGCCGCCGCTGGTGTCCGAGCCGGAGCTGCGTTTGCGCTCGCCTGAAGATATCCTGCGCCGCATGCTGGCGCTGTTCGTCGTCGCCATCCGCGCCGAGTCGCTGAACAGCGATACGCCGATCGCGGTGGCCGATCTGCAGAAGCGCTTCCCGCCGGCGTTCGCCAATCTGACCGATGCCGAGCGGGCCTTCCTGTCGCTGGAGCGGCCCTGCGACGAGGATATCACCCAGTTCCTGTGGCGCTACGAGTGCATCCTGGTGCTGCAGTGGGCACTCGGTCTGCAGGAGACGCTGCCGTTCCCGGACGCGATCTGCGACGTCGCCGCGATCTCGCGCACCGTGATCGAGCGCGGCACCGACGGCCTGCGCAAGCAGCCGGTGGCCCGCTCGGCGGCGGAGATCCTCGATGCGCTGGATCTGCACTACCGTCTGCACTGGGTCAGCCGTCAGGCCATCCTGAAAAAGATGCCGGTGCCGGCGGGGTTGAACGACGGCGTGCTGCAGGAACGCCACTATGCGCTCAACTGGCTGGTGCGCTTCGAGGACCGCGACTGGGACGACGTCGACACCCCGACCTGAATAATGTTCGTTGGCGAACGGAACCATTTGCCGACGGGGCGTAAGCTGCCTTCATCGAAGCACATTTGAAGGAGCTGGTAATGAACGCTAAACCCATCATCGGCGCCATTCTGGCAGCCACCATTGCGGCGACTGGCGCAGCTTCGGCGCAGGACCGCCACGACAATGACCGTCGCGGTCCGGACCGCGAGCACCGCGATAACCGTCACGACGACCGTCGTATGGATTATGGCCCGGATCGCCGCAATGATCGCGCCGACTATCGCCACGACGACCGTCGCGGTCCCGATCATCGTGGCGCCGGCCCGCGCCACGACATGTACAAGGGCGGCCGCCTGCCGCCGGAATACCGCGGGCGCCAGTACGTGGTGGAGAACTGGCGCGCTCATCATCTGAGCGCGCCGCCGCGCGGTTATCACTGGGTGCAGACCGGCAGCGACTATGTGCTGGTGGGGATCGCCACCGGCGTGATCGCCAGCCTCTTGCTCAGCAATTAAACTACTTGGGTAGACGTCCGCCGGACAGCTTGCTAGCATAGGCGCTTTGCAGATCGGGGAGCGCGGCATGAAACGCAGGTTGGCGGCGGTGACGGTGGTGGCGGCGGCAATGGCGGGCGTGGCGCATGCCGCTGTCGAACGCATTCAGGTGGTTGAACGTGTGCCGTTTGCGCCGGGCGTCAGCTTCGGCGACTACGGCGCGTACGAAAAGATACGCGCTGTCGCTTACTTCGCGCTGGACCCGAAGGCGGCCGCCAATGCCAGCATCGTCGATTTGAAGCATGCGCCGCGCGACAAGCGCGGGCGCGTGCTGTTTTCCAGCGAGTTCGTGCTGCTGCGTCCCGCCGGTGCGCAGCCCACGACACTGCTCTACGATGTGAACAACCGCGGCAACATCGCCATCCTCGGCCAGGTCAACGGCCGCAGTCCCGCGCTGAACGATCCGACCACCGCCGCCGATGCCGGCGACGGTTTCCTGATGCGCCATGGCTTCTCGCTGCTGTTCTCGGCGTGGACCTGGGACGTGGCGCCTTCCGCGCCGCCGGTATCGGGCGCGGCGCCGCGGCCGCTGGTGTTTACGCCGCCGGTGGCCAAAGGCGTCAAGGGCAGGGTGCAGAATGAATTCACGGTGAACGCGCCGACCGACATCGTCACCTATGCCGGCATGCGCGGCCTGACCTACGAACCGGCCACGCCCAACGATCCGCACGCGCAGCTGACCGAGCGCGCCAAGCCGGACGATGCACGCCGTCCAATAGCGCGCAGCGCCTGGCATTTCGTCGAACCTGAGCTGAAGGGCGGTCCTGGCCGCGTGCAGCTGGAAGGCGGCTTCAAGCCCGATACGATTTACGAGCTGACCTACGTCGCCAAGGACCCGTATGTCACCGGAGCCGGCCTGGCCGGCATCCGCGACCTGCTGTCGTATCTGCGCGACCATCCGTTCGAGGGCGCGCCTGTGCCGCGTAATGTCCTGATGTTCGGTATCAGCCAGTCCGGCCGCCTGATCGGCCGCATGATGCACGACGGCCTGAATGTCGACGAAGGCGGCAAGCTGGTATTCAGCGGCGCCTATCTGCAGGTGCCGGGCGCCGGCGGCTCGGCGGGTTTCAACAGCCGCTTCGCACAGCCCACGCGTCATCCGTCCATGATGGAAGAACACGACTATCCGGCCGACGCCTTCCCGTTCACCAGCATGCCGACGCGCGACCCGGCGACCGGCAAGACCGCCTCCACGCTGGACAAGGCGCGCGACAAACAGGGCAATCTTCCCAAGCTGTTCTATGCGAACACCTCGACCGAATTCTGGAACCGTGGCGCCTCGCTGATCGCCACCACGCCGGATGGCGCCAGCGACGTGGCGCCGGCCGACAATGTGCGCATCTACGGCTTCATGGGCGCGCAGCACTACGTCGGACGTTCGAAAACGCGGGCGCCGTTCACCGCCTGCGTCTCGACCAGCGACCATTACCTGCCGATGCGTGCGCTGATCGTCGCACTGGACGACTGGACCAGCAAAGGCAAACAGCCGCCGGCCAGCGCTTACCCGAACTTCGCCGACGGCACCCTGACCACAGTCGCCGACTACCGCGCCATCTTCCCTCAAGGTTTCGGCCTGACGCCGCCGCAGCAGAACCTGCGCGAGCCGCGCCTGGACTTCGGTCGCCGCTACACCGCGCAAGGCATTGCCGACATCGTGCCGCCCAAGCACGGTGATGATTTCGAAACCCGTGTGCCGGTGCCCGACGCGGACGGCAACGACAAGGGCGGCGTGCGGTTGGTCGAGCTGCAGGCGCCGCTGGGCACCCACACCGGCTGGAACCTGCGCGCGGCGGACACCGGCTTTGCCTGGGCCACCTCGCGTTTCGACGGCAGCTTCGTCCCTTTCGCGCGCACCGAGGCGGAGCGCGTGGCGGCCGGCGACCCGCGCCCGAGCCTGGAAGCGCGCTATGCCAACCGCGACGCCTACGCCGCCGCCGTCAAAGCCGCGGCCGGGCGCCAGGTGGCGGCCGGCCTGCTGCTGGAAGAAGACGTGGAGCGCACCATGCGGGAGAACCTCGGCCTCTACGACCGCATCCTCGCGCGCGATCCGGCCGACTCAGGCTGCGGCTACCTGTTCAGTTCAGGGCTTTTTGTTCCTGGACCAGGATGAAGGGGCTGACCACGCAGGCCCATAGCTCTGCCCCCGCATCCAGCCAGCCCTGCGCCTGTTGGTCGTTGACCTTGGCGATCAGGCCGGAGTTCATCCACAGGCTGATGCTGTCCTTGTCGTCGTGCGAGATGCGCACGGCGACGTCGACCAGGTCCAGCGAGTTGGCCACCCACACCACATTCCCCTGAGCGAAGTGCTTGAGCAGGTCGGTCCATGGCAGGCGCGCGGTTTCGCGGTTCACTTTGTCGCGCAGTTCGAGATCTTTTTCTGGTTTGGTTTGCATGTCAAATCACTTCGATGTTGGGTACGGGACTGCCTTGCCAGGTCAAGCGGTAGGCCGCGCCCTTGCGCACGTTGGCCACCACCGCCGGCCGGAAACAGGCCAGGTTGGTGCCGCCGGCGCGCCGCACGCTGGGGTAGATGATGCCCAGCGAGCCGCCGTCCAGCAGGCGTTCGGCCAGCGTCTGCGACTCGATGTAGCTGTCCGGCGCCAGGCAGGCTTCGTAGCGCGGCTGGTTGCGGATGTCGTGGAAGCTGGCGGTGAAGTCGGCCAGCATGCACTGGTATTGCACGCTGTCGTCGAAGCGGTTGATTTCCGCGTATTCGACCGCTTTGTGAAAACTGACCTCGGCCAGCGCGGTCTCGACGTCGAACGCGCAATACCAGGCGCCGCGCCGGCCGTCGTTGAAGCGGCTGCCCTGCGGATGGGCGTAGGTGAAGGCGGCGTTGACGATGCGGAAGTTGGGCACGCCGAAGATCAGCTCATCGACGTTGATGCCGGCTGCGCCGCCGGTCTGCGTGCGCAGGCGCGCGTTGGTGGCATTGTCAAGGTCGAACAGGTCGCGCAGGTGCTGGTCGCTGTCGGCCAGCGGCGCCAGCACGGAATCTTCGACGTCGGCGAAACGGGAGGGCAGCAGACGGCAGGTGTCGAACTGGCGCAGCGTGGTCAGGGGCGGAATCAGGCTGAGCGGCACTTACAGCCCTCCACGGCGCGCGTCCAGTAGCTGGCGCACGGTCTGCATGGCCAGCAGGCCGCCGCCCAGCATGTAGGCCAGCGGCGTGCGGCCTTCGAAAATCTGGTTGTTGTTCGGCAGGCTGACCCATTCGTCGGCGAGCTTGTCGCCGTAGATGATGTGCAGGGCTTTATATATCCCCAGCAGGTAGGAAATACGGGTGATGCAATCCACTTCCAGCGTACGCTCCGGATGCTTTTTCCAATCGTAGTAGGCGCTGTTGGACAGGCCGCCCAGCAGCTGGCGGGCGTCCTCGTCGCGCACTTTCCAGGCGGCGACCAGGTTGAAAAAGCCCTTGAGGGCCGATTTGGACAGGCGTTCGCGCTCGGCCTTGGCATTCAGATCCACCAGTACGGTCGGTTCGAAGCGGCTGCGGGGGTAGGCATAGTTGAGCATAGATCCTCCGGTAATGGACTATTTATACTCCAATTTCGGAGAAATAGCAAATAGCGATCAACTGGATTAATATCGGCTTGTCTAAAAAACAGGAGAATGACGATGAAATGGATGGCTTTGCCGCTGGCGGCGATGCTGGCGGCGGGCGCTCGGGCCGCGCCGGTGTTCAGCGGCATGCAGGAGGAAGTGGCCAACGTCGAGCGCGCTTTTGCCGCGACCATGAAGGCGCGTGACCATGCGGCGTTTGTCGGCTTTCTGTCCGAAGAAGCGATTTTCGAGGCCGGGAACCGGGCGCAACGGGGCAAGAAGGCGGTGGCGGATGCCTGGGCGCCGTATTTCACCAAGCCGGAACCGCCGTTTTCGTGGGAGCCGGACCAGGTGGAGGTGCTGGCCTCGGGCACTCTGGCCAAGACCTCCGGCCCCGTCTATGCGCCGGACGGCAAGCTGATCGCCCGCTTCAATTCGGTCTGGCGGCTGGAAGCGCCACACATCTGGCGCATTGTATTCGACGGCGGCAGCGAGGTCTGCGATTGTCGCAAGTGAACCTTACTGCTTGCGGTAGACGCCTTTGCCGCCTTGTTCCGGCCCCATCAGGAGCTCGTTGCCGCGTCGGGTCAGCACCAGGGTGTCGAACGGCGAGGGCAGCACGGTGTCGGGATTGGTCACGGTAAAGCCGGCCAGGCGTTGGGCCGCCTGCGCGGACGGCACGTCCAGCCACTGGATCGGCGCGGTCGAGCCCTTCATGCGCAGCCCCACGCGCCGCCATTGCTCGCCCGCCGGCATCTTGACCACGGTGTAGCCGTTGTGCGGACTGACGGCGCTCATGGTCTTGCCGCTGGCGGCGACGAACTGCACTTCCGCGTCCGGTATCGGCCCCAACGAAGGCAGGCTGAGCACGGCGGTCCAGGCGCCATCCTGCGCCGGATGCACATAACGATATTCCTGCTCCGTGAACAGGCGGAACCTGGGCACGCCCTGATGCGTATTGGTCAGGGTGACGTGCGCGCCATCGGCCGACCAGCTGCCGCTGGCGCTTTGTTCGAACATGCCGTTGGCGGCGATCCGCCATGTGAAGCGGCCGTCGGCGTTCAGCACCACCTCCGATGCCACGTCCGGCACGCCGCTCAGCACGTAATGCCCGGGCAGCTGACTGTTGTCGGCGGTGGCGGCGAGGGAGGTGAGCAAGGCAGTCAGCGCAAATAGTCGTTTCATCGATTAAGCTGGTTCGGCGTGCTCCACCAGCAGTTGAACTTTGGTGACGCCATTATATTCATTCGCGTCCAGGCGGAACGCCACCTTGGCGCGCTCGCCCAGCGCGTCGATGTGGCCGAACCAGATGGCGTCGTAGCGCGCGCCGTTTTTTTCCAGCAGCAGCTTGAGGTGGCGCTCCTTGAGGATGCGCTGGCTGACCACGCGGAATTCGTCGCAGAACACCGGCGGCGCGAAGCCCTGGCCCCAGACCTGGCCGTCCATCAGTTCGATGAAGGTGGTGGTGTAATAGGCGTCTTCCAGCGGGCCGTCGGTTTCGATCACGCGTTCCAGCTGTTGTTCGCTGAGCCAGGCGCGGCCGACTTCCTCGAATGCGGCGGCAAACGCGTCGAACGCTTCGGCGCGGATGGTCAGGCCCGCGGCCATGGCGTGGCCGCCGAACTTGTCGATCAGCGACGGCGCTTTTTTATACACCAGGTCCAGCGCGTCGCGCAGGTGGAAGCCCGGGATGGAGCGGCCCGAGCCCTTGATCCAGCCGTCGCTGCCGGGCGCGAAGGTGATGGTCGGGCGGTAGAATTTTTCCTTCAGGCGCGAGGCGACGATGCCGATCACACCCTGGTGCCAGCCGTCGTCGAAGACGCAGATGGTGCTGCGGCTGGCCGGCTCGAAGTCGTCCAGGTGCAGCATGGCCGTGTCCTGCATGTCGGCTTCGATCTCGCGGCGCTTGAGGTTGATGTCGTTGAGCTGCTGCGCCAGTTCCCAGGCGCGGTCCATGTCGTCGGTGATCAGGCACTCGATCCCCAGCGACATGTCTTCCAGCCGGCCGGCCGCGTTCAGGCGCGGGCCGAGCGCAAAGCCCAGGTCGAACGGATTGGCGTTGCGTGGATCGCGGCCGGCGACGCGGTACAGCGCCGCCACGCCGGCGTGCATGCGGCCGGCGCGCATGCGCTTCAGGCCCTGCGCCACCAGGATGCGGTTGTTGGCGTCCAGCTTGACCACGTCGGCCACCGTGCCCAGCGCCACCAGGTCGAGCAGGCTGTCCAGCTTGGGCTGGTTCTGGGCGTCGAACACGCCGCGCTTGCGCAGCTCGGCGCGCAGGGCCAGCAGCACGTAGAACATCACGCCGACGCCGGCGATGTGCTTGCTGGGGAAGCCGCATTCGGGCTGGTTCGGATTGACGATCACGCGCGCGGCCGGCAGGGTGGCGGCCGGCAGGTGGTGGTCGGTCACCACCACCTCGATACCGCGGCGGTTGGCCTCGGCCACGCCGTCGATGCTGGCGATGCCGTTGTCGACGGTGATGATGACGTCCGGCTGCTTTTCGCGCGCGGTCAGGGCGACGATTTCTGGCGTCAGGCCGTAGCCGTACTCGAAGCGGTTGGGCACGATGAAATCGATGTTGGCGCCCATGGCGCGCAGGCCGCGCAGGGCGACGGCGCAGGCGGTGGCGCCGTCGCAGTCGTAGTCGGCGACGATCACCATGCGCTTGCCGGCGGCGATGGAATCGGCCAGGAACACGGCGGCGGCGTCGATGTGCAGCAGGCCGGCCGGCGGAATCATGGCCGCCAGTTCGCTGGCAAGTTCCTTGACGTCGGTCAGGCCGCGCGCCGCGTACAGGCGCGCCAGCACGGGATGGACGCCGTTCTGGCGCAGCATTTCGGATTCGCGGAACGGGCAGGGACGGGTGGCGATGCGGGTCATGATTGCTTCAACAGGGAATTCAGGTTCGGCTTGCGCCAGAATTTCAGCTGCCCCAGCCGGCTGGCGTGGACCGTGGTGCAGCCGTGGCGGTGGCTGAGCAGCAGCGTCAGGCCGCCGATGCGGCCATCCTTCAGCGCCGCCAGCAGCGGCGCCAGCCATTGCTGGTCGATGCGCTG
Organism: Duganella callida; assembly: GCF_004614165.1. Classification (GTDB taxonomy): domain Bacteria; phylum Pseudomonadota; class Gammaproteobacteria; order Burkholderiales; family Burkholderiaceae_D; genus Rugamonas; species Rugamonas callida. The sequence goes on from NZ_SPVG01000030.1 coordinate 28,751, forward strand.
CATATGGGCCAGCCAGTCGGCCCAGTCGCCGGTCTGGGCCGACGGAATCAGGTCGGCCACCATGGCGGGGCCGGGCGAGGCGATCAGTTGCGCCGCGTCGGCCTGCCCCGGCGCTGCCAGGGGCTGCATCCAGGCCGGGCCGCCGGCGATGGCGACGCGGCCGTTCGTCGCTGACGGGACCGGGCCGGCGCCGCCCCACAGCCACAGCGAATTCACCGCCGTCAGTCCGCGCGCCTGACGCGCCTCGATCAGCGGGTGTTCGTGCCATAACATCTGGATTTCATTTTGCAGCTTGCGGAAATCGCGCGCGTGCGGGCCTTCCGGCAACCAGTCGTTCAGGCTCTGGGTGGTGGTGGCGTCGGGGGAGGCTGTGTTCAGATCGTTCCAGGCGTCGGCCCGCATGAACCACAGGCCTGGTGCGCCGTGCAGCAGCGGCAGGCCGATGTCGTCGAAATACGGACGCGCGAGATCGTACAGCGCGCGCGATTCCTGTTCGCTCAGCTGCAGGGAGCGCATGTCCGTCAGCAGCATGTGAGTGCGCGAAATCTGGATGTGCGCCGGCTGCAGGATGAACCAGTGGCCTTGCGCCGCCTGTGCCTCCAGGCCGCAGCCGCGCATGACGGCAGTGGCGATCGGCGCGCCCTGCGCGGGGTGCGTGCTCAGGCCCAATTTCCACGCCAGCCAGGCTTCGTGCGGCAGCACCCGGCTATCGTTATCAAAAGGGTAATATTGAAGATCGCTGCGGGCCAGCAACGTGGCCAGGGCCGGGGTTTGCATCACACGCAACAAGTCGGTGGCCATTTCCGGCGGCGGCAGGGAAAACGGTAAAGCGAGGGTGATTTCAGTCATGCCGAGATTGTAGGTCATCGCCGGCATCAGCAGAAGAATTCTTTATCGCAACAATAATTACCTAAAAACCACAAACCTGTAAAATTTTCAATGAATCCAAGAAAATTCTTGCTATAATTGCGGCAACAAACATGTTTCAACGGCATCACCCTTTTCTCGTGATGACCCGCAGCAACCGACACCTGCCTACCCAGTCCCCCGTAGCAGCCGTGCTGGACCCATCCCAAGAACGAAATTAAGGCCCTACATGAGCTCGATCAACCTTGCTACCAGTATTCATATCGATGAAGATACTAATGGTAATTTTGAAATCCGCGATATCCTCGCCGCAGCCGGCTATAACAGCGCCAATGTCCTGAAAATCAGCACTATGTCGGTGGTGCTGCCCGATGGCACCATCGCCACCAAGAACACGCCGCTGTTCGGCAAGGTCGATGCGGACACGATTTACGTCCATCCGGGCGACTGGGCCAAGGATTACAATGGCAAGTTCGCCACCTTCGAGTTCGTGCTGGACCAGGGCACGTCCACCAATTCCATCACGCTGAGCCTGACCGTGATCGTCGATCCGGTCAACGATGCGCCGTCGGCGGCCGACAAGACCTTCAGCCTGAGCAATGGCGCGCCGGTGGTGCTGGCGCAGAGCGATTTCGGCTTTGTCGACCCGGTCGAACATGACGGCTTCAAGTCGGTGATCATCACCTCGCTGCCGAGCGCCGGCAAGCTGACCCTGAACGGCGCCGCTGTGGCCGTGGGCACGGAAATTTCGGCCGACGACATCGCCGCCGGCAAGCTGGCCTTCGAGCCGAACCAGACCACGTCGGGCAGCTTCGATGTCGGCTTCAAGGTGCGCGACACCGGCGGCCTGGTCGGCACCGGCGCGGCCGACACCAGCGTCAGCCCGAACTACCTGACCTTCAAGGTGCCGCCGGCGCACATCGGCGATTTCGTCTGGGAAGACAGCAACGGCAACGGCGTGCAGGATGCGGGCGAAGCTGGCCTGGCCAACGTCACCGTGCAGCTGAAGGACGCCAGTGGCGCCGTGGTCGCCACCACCACCACGGATGCCTCGGGACAATATCACTTCGACGTCAACGCCGGCACCTATTCGGTGACCGTCAAAGCGCCGGCCGGCTACGTCTCGACCCAGCAGGGCCAGGGCGGCAATAGCGCGGCCGACAGCGATATCGACGCCAACGGCAGCACTGCGCCGATTGCGCTGACGCCAGGCGAGACCAACAACAAGGCTGATGCCGGCCTGTACCGTCCCGTGTCGCTGGGCGATACCGTCTGGTACGACACGAACCGCAACGGCGTGCAGGACGCGGGTGAAGCGGGCGTGGCCGGCGTCAAGGTCACGCTGCTGGACGCCAACGGTAACGCGGTCGCCGGCGCCTCCACCGATGCCAGCGGCCACTACCAGTTCAGCAACCTCAAGCCGGGCACCTACAGCGTGCAGTTCGACAAGACCACGCTGCCGGCGGGCTATCTGTTCACCTCCCAGGGCCAGGGCGGCGATGCCGCCAAAGATTCCGACGCCAACGTCGATACCGGCGCCACCGGCCAGGTCACACTGACGTCGGGCGGCAGCACCCAGCACCTGGATGCCGGCATCGTCATCCAGCAGGCCAGCGTGGGCGATCGCGTGTGGGAAGACAGCAATGGCAACGGCGTGCAGGACGCCGGCGAACAGGGCATGGATGGCGTGACGGTCTCGCTGAAGGACAGCAGCGGCAAAGTGGTTGCCAGCACCACTACCCATGACGGCGGCCAGTACGGCTTCACCGTCGATCCCGGCACTTATTCGGTGTCGGTCAGCGCGCCGAAAGGCTATGTGGCTGTGACCGCGGGCCAGGGCGGCAATGGCGCTGCCGACAGCGACGTCGACGCCGGCGGCAACAGCGCCAACATCACGCTGACTCCGGGCCAGGTGAAGACCGACGTCGATGCCGGCTTCTACCGTCCAGTCTCGCTGGGCGACAAAGTCTGGTTCGACAGCAACCGCGACGGCGTGCAGGATGCGGGCGAAGCCGGCGTGGCCGGCGTCAAGGTCGTGCTGCTGGATGCCAGCGGCAACCCGACCGGCGCCACCGCCACCACCGACGCCAACGGCAATTACAGCTTCACCAATCTGAAGCCGGGCACCTACAGCGTGCAGTTCGACAAGGCCACCTTGCCGGCCGATTACTACTTCACCACCAGCGGCCAGGGCAGCAGCGCCAACGCCGACGGCAAGAGCGGCCAGCTCACCCTGAATTCGGGCGACAGCAATATGGACCTGGATGCCGGCATCGTCATCAAGCAGGCCACCGTGGGCGACCGCGTGTGGGAAGACAGCAACGGCAACGGCGTGCAGGACGCCGGCGAGCAGGGCATGGATGGCGTGACCGTCTCGCTGAAGGACGGCAGCGGCAAAGTGGTCGGCACCACCACCACCCATGACGGGGGCCAGTACAGCTTTACCGTCGATCCGGGCACCTATTCGGTCTCGGTCAGCGCGCCGAAAGGCTATGTGGCCGTGGCCGCCGGCCAGGGGGCCAATACCGCGCTCGACAGCGATGTCGATGCGGGCGGCAACAGCGCCGCCATGAATCTGGCCGCCGGCCAGGTCAAAACCGATGTTGACGCCGGCTTCTACCGGCCAGTCTCGCTGGGCGACAAGGTCTGGTTCGACAGCAACCGCAACGGCGTGCAGGACAGCGGCGAAGCCGGTGTGGCCGGCGTCAAGGTCGTGCTGCTGGACGCCAGCGGCAATCCGACCGGCGCCACCGCCACCACCGACGCCAACGGCAACTACAGCTTCACCAACCTGAAGCCGGGCGTTTACAGCGTGCAATTCGACAAGGCTACGCTGCCGGCCGACTACTATTTCACCACCAGCGGCCACGGCAGCAGCGCCAACGCCGACGGCAAGAGCGGCGCCGTCACCCTGAATTCGGGGGACAGCAACATGGATCTGGACGCCGGCATCGTCGTCAACCAGGCCAGCGTCGGCAACCGTGTGTGGGAAGACAGCAACGGCAACGGCGTGCAGGATGCGGGCGAGCAGGGCGTCGATGGCGCCACCGTGTCGCTCAAGGACGCCGCCGGCAACGTCATCGCCACCACCGTCACCCATGACGGCGGCCAGTACGGCTTCACCGTCGATCCGGGCACCTATACCGTGTCGGTGGCCGCGCCCGCGGGCTATGTGTTCACCGGCGCCGGCAAGGGCGGCAATGGCGCGCTGGACAGCGATGTCAACGCCAGCGGCGATGTCAGCGTCAAGCTGAGCGCGGGCCAGAATAACCAGGATATCGATGCCGGCGTCTACCGCCCGGCCTCGCTGAGCCAGGTCGTGTGGTTCGACGCCGACCGTGACGGCCGCCTGGACAATGGCGAAACCGGCGCCGCCGGCGTCAGGGTGACCCTGCTGGATGCCGACGGCAAGCCGGTCGGCGCCGCCGCCACCACCGATGCCGATGGCCACTACCAGTTCAGCAACCTGGCGCCGGGCAAATACAGCGTGCAGTTCGACAAGAGCAGCTTGCCGGTCGGCTACAACTTCACCACCGCCACCCAGGGCGGTCCCGGCAGCGGCGGTTCCGACGCCGACACCGGCAGCGGCAAGACCAGCCAGGTCACGCTGACCTCCGGCCAGGACCTGACCGTGCGCGCCGGCCTGGTGGTGCAGCAGGCCACCGTGGGCGACCGCGTGTGGGAAGACAGCAACGGCAATGGCGTGCAGGATGCGGGCGAAGCCGGCATCGTCGGCGTCAAGGTCGATTTGAAGGATGAGAGCGGTAAAGTGGTGCAGACCACCACCACCGGCGCCGACGGCAAGTACAGCTTCACCATCGATCCTGGCAAGTATTCGATTTCGGTGACCGCGCCGACCGGCATGACCGCCACCGGCCAGCACGCCGGCGCGGACGGCGTCGACAGCGACATCAATGCCGACGGTCAGAGCGACCTGATTACCCTGAGCGCCGGCCAGACCAACGGCAATGTGGACGCCGGCTTCTACAAAGCCGCCACCCTCGGCGACAAGGTCTGGTTGGACAGCAACAAGAACGGCATCCAGGATGCTGGCGAGACCGGCGTGGCCAACGTCAAGGTGATCCTGCTGGACGCCAGCGGCAAGCCGACCGGCGACGTCGCCACCACCGACACCAACGGCAACTACAGCTTCACCAACCTGAAGCCGGGCACCTACAGCGTGCAGTTCGACAAGGACAGCCTGCCGGCCAACTACGTCTTCACCAAGGCCGGCCAGGGCGCCGACGCCGCGCTGGATTCGAATGCGGACGTCACCACCGGCAAGACTGCACAAGTCACGCTGACCTCGGGCGCCGTGGTCAAGACGCTGGACGCGGGCATCGTCGCGCTGCCGGCCAAGCTGGGCGACGTGGTGTTCGAAGACAAGAACGGCAACGGCGTACAGGATGCGGGCGAAGCCGGCATCGCCAACGTCAGCGTGTCGCTGAAGGACAGCAACGGCAAGGTGGTGCAGACCACCACCACGGACGCGGCCGGCAAGTACACCTTCACCGCCGATCCGGGCAGCTACACGGTCTCGGTCACCGCGCCGAAGGACTACTACTTCACCAAGCAGAACGCCGGCACCGACAGCACCATCGACAGCGATTTCAGCGACAAGGGCCAGAGCGGCACCATCACGCTCAAAGCCGGCGAAACCAACACCACCATCGATGCCGGCCTGTACAAACTGGGCGCCATCGGCGACAAGGTCTGGCTGGACAGCAACAAGAACGGCATCCAGGACAAGGACGAGTGCGGCGTCTGCGGCGTGAAAGTCACGCTGCTAGATGCGGACGGCAAGCAGGTCGGCGCCAGCGTCATCACCGACGCCAACGGCAACTATCAGTTCAGCAATCTCAAGCCGGGCACCTATACCGTGGTGTTCGACAAGTCCTCGCTGCCGGAAGGCATGGCCTTCACCGCCGCCAACCAGGGCAGCAACGATGCCGTCGATTCGGATGTCAACGCCAACGGCGTGTCGCACACGATCACCCTGACCTCGGGCCAGGTGGACAAGAGTGTGGACGCCGGCGTGGTGGCGGCCGCCACCATCGGCGACCGCGTCTGGATCGACAAGAACGGCAACGGCATCCAGGACGATGGCGAAGCGGGCAAGGCCGGCGTCACGGTCGAACTGCGCGACGCCGGCGGCAACGTGGTCAAGACCACCACCACCGACAGCAACGGCAACTACAAGTTCTCGGTCGAAGCCGGCACGTACTCGGTCGACATCAAGGCACCGAGCGGCTACCTGACCACCACCCAGGGCGCCGGCAGCAACAGCGCGGTCGACAGCAATGCGGACGCCAAGGGCAACCTGGGCAGCGTCACCGTGACCGCCGGCCAGACCGTCAGCCATATGGACGCGGGCCTGTATCAGAAAGGCGAAATCGGCGACAAGGTCTGGTATGACAGCAACGGCGACGGCATCCAGCAGAACAATGAACTGGGCGCCAAGGGCGTCAAGGTCACGCTGCTCAACGAAAAGGGCATGGCGATCGCCACCGATGTGACCGACGCCAGCGGCGTGTATTCGTTCACCGACCTGGCGCCGGGCAAATATTCGGTCAAGTTCGATGCGCCGGACGGCTACCTGTTCACCAAGCAGAACCAGGGCAGCAACAGCGCCGTCGATTCCGATGTCGACGCCAACGGCCTGACTGCCCAGTTCACGCTGAGCTCCGGCCAGGTGGACAAGACCCATGACGCCGGCCTGGTGAAAACCGGCAGCATCGGCGACAAGGTGTGGGAAGACCTGAACTACAACGGCATCCAGGACAGCGGCGAGAAGGGCGTGGACGGCGTCACCGTCAAGCTGTACGACGCCAATACCGGCAAGGTGCTGGGCACCACCGTCACCCACGACGGCGGCCAGTACCTGTTCGACGACCTGGCGGCCGGCAGCTACAAGGTGGAAGTGCTGACCAGCAGCGGCTGGTACTTCACCAAGTCCGGCCAGGGCAACGACAGCAACGATTCCGACATCACCACGGTGAGCGGTAGCAGCGGCAAGACCGGCGCCATCACCCTGGGCGTGGGCCAGAACATCACCACCGAGGACGCCGGCATCTACCGCAAGGCCAGCATCGGCGACAAGGTCTGGCGCGACGCCAACCACAACGGCGTGCAGGACACGGGCGAAGAGGGTATCGCCGGCATCAGCGTGTCGCTGTTCGACGCGGTGACCGGCAAGCAGCTGGGTTCGACCATCAAGACCGACGCCAACGGCAACTACAAGTTCGGCGATCTGACTCCGGGCAGCTACTACCTGCAGTTCGACAAGACCGACGTGAAAGCCTATTTCGCCTCGGACAAGGCGACCTACAACATGAACACCTGGAAGTGGGGCGTGAAGAACTACGGCAGCAACGACCAGATCGATTCGGACGTACAGGGCGACGGCAAATCGCTGGTCAACGTCACCAAGACCGACACCATCATACTGACCTCGGGCAAGAACGACATGAGCTGGGACGCGTCGATCACCCCGATCGCGATCGACCTGAACGGCGACGGCATCCACACCATCGCCCGCCAGGACATGACCGGCAGCTTCGACCTGCTGGGCACCGGCAAGGCGATCCAGTCGGGCTGGCTGTCGAAAGGCGACGGCTTCCTGGCCATCGACAAGAACGGCAACGGCCAGATCGACGACATCAGCGAACTGTTCGGCGGCGCCAGCAAGGGTTCCGGCTTTGCCAAGCTGTCGAGCTTCGACAGCAACCATGACGGTCTGGTCGATGCCAGCGACGCCGACTTCGCCAGCCTGCTGATCTGGCAGGACGCTAACAGCAACGGCAACACCGACGCGGGCGAACTGATCACGCTGAAACAGGCCGGCATCGTCAGCCTGAAGGTGGCGTCCACGGAACTGCCGTTCCTGGACGAGAACAACAACCTGCACCTGGAGCGCAGCAGCGTCACGCTGAGCAACGGCAAGAACGCCGACATGACCGACGTGTACTTTAACGTCGCCGCGTCGGATGCGGCGGCGGCCGGCATCACCACGCCGACCATCGCCGACCTGATGCAGGACGGCGCAGTCCAACTGGTGGGCCAGAGCCCGGTAGCACACGCTTAATCTAATTTATCGAGAAGAGAAAACATCATGCAAATCAAAACCGCACTGAAAGCCGCCACCATTGCCGCCACCCTGGCATTCGCCAGCACCGGCCACGCCGCCATCAATTACAGCAATGCCGCCGCCGGCATGGTGCTGGACGGCGAAGGCAGCATGCTGAACCCGATCGCGCCTGGCGTTGGCGTGATGGGCGTGGAAGTGTACGACCTGACCGGCACCACGCTGGGCGCCGACATCCTGGCCTTCTGCATCCAGCCGACGGTGGCGCAATTGAGCGGCACCGTCTACAGCCAAAGCAGCTTCGCCCAGGGCAGCGCCAGCCTGGCCGCGCTGAACACCAGCACGTACAGCGACCGCGATTACAAGGTGAAGGCCCTGTTCGAAAGCCAGTACAAAAACCTGAGCACCGGCAACGCCGACACCGACACGCAGTCGCGTCTGGCGTTCCAGCTGGCGCTGTGGGACATCGTGGCCGATGACGGCAAGTACAATACCGGCCTGCAAAGCTTCAGCGGCGACGCCCTGGGCCTCTACGGCGACAATGGCGACACCTTCGCCGTGACCCAGGCGGAAGACATGCTGAAGGCGGTCGACCAGTACGGTCCGTTGAAGAACCTGTACAACTACACCAGCTTCAACGGTGTAGCCAATGGCCAGGCATCGCAGCAGCTGCTGAGCGTGACGGCGGTCGCCGCCGTGCCGGAAGCCGACACCTGGGCCATGCTGGCCGTCGGTCTGGGCCTGCTGGGTCTGACCGCGCGCCGCAAGTCGCGCAGCGAGAAATTCGAGGCTTGATGCGTTTTTAAGCGCGGTTTAAGTCCGTTTTTGGTGGACAGAGGCGCCCCGGCCAGCAGTTTGCTGCCCGGGGCGCCGTTTTTGGTTCGGTGTTTCACCCATGAAATCCTAATTGTGTGGCACACTTCGGGCTGTCCAAGTGAACCATCCCGGAGTCCATGAGCATTCTGCAGAATTTGCCGTTCGAATGGCGGGTCGGCCTGCGCTACACGCGCGCCGGCAAACGCAGCGGGCGGAATAGTTTTATATCGTTTATCTCGCTGATCTCCATGGCCGGCATCGGCCTGGGCGTGGCGGCGCTGATCGTGGTGCTGTCGGTGATGAACGGCTTTCAGAAGGAAGTGACCGACCGCATGCTGTCGGTGCTGGCCCATGTCGAAATCTTCGACACGCGCGGCGCCATGCCGGACTGGCAGGCCGAAGCCGCCGCGGCGCGCAAGAATCCGGCCGTCATCGGCACCGCGCCGTTTGCCGAAACCCAGGGCATGCTGGTGCGCGACGACGTGCTGCGGCCGGCGGTGGTGCGCGGCGTGCTGCCCGACGTCGAACCGCAGGTGTCCGACGTCATCAAACAGACCAAACGCGGCAGCTTCAATGCGCTGCAGCCGGGCGCGTACAATATCGTACTGGGCATCGAACTGGCGCGCGCGCTGCGCGTGAACCTGGGCGAAAAGGTGACGCTGGCGCTGGCCCAGGGCCAGCCGACACCGGCCGGCGTGCTGCCGCGCGTACGCAGCTTCACCGTGGTCGGCATCTTCGAGGCGGGGCACAACGAATTCGATTCCTCGTTGGCGTTCGTGCATCTGACCGATGCCGAAAAGCTGCTGCGCATCGATGCGCCGGCCGGCCTGCGTTTGCGCCTGCAGGACATGCACCGCGCGCCGCAGGTGGCCGAAGAATTGAAGGCGTCGATGCCGGGCCAGTTGTTCGTGCGCGACTGGTCCAAGCTGAACGCCAACTGGTTCGCCGCAGTGCAGACCGAGAAGCGCATGATGTTCATCATCCTGACGCTGATCATTGCCGTGGCGGCGTTCAACCTGGTGTCGACGCTGGTGATGACGGTGACCGACAAACAGGCCGACATCGCCATCCTGCGTACGCTGGGCGCCTCGCCGCGCTCGGTCATGAAAATCTTCGTGATCCAGGGCGCGCTGGTCGGCATCCTCGGCACCGCGCTGGGCGTGGCCGGCGGCGTGCTGGTGGCGCTGAACATCGACGTCATCGTTCCATTTATCGAGCATTTATTGGGAGTGCAGTTCTTGTCCAAGGATATCTACTACATCAGCACCGTACCGTCCGACATGCGTTGGCCGGACGTCTTCAAGATCGGCGGCGTGGCCGTGGTGCTGGCCTTCGTCGCCACCCTGTACCCGAGCTGGTGGGCGGCACGGGTAAAACCCGCGGAGGCGCTGCGCTATGAATGAACCGGTCGTTTTATCCTGCCGTAACCTGGGCAAGACCTTCACCCAGGGTTCGTATTCGGTACAGGTGCTGGCCGGGATCGACCTCGATGTGCGGCGCGGCGAGCGCGTGGCCATCGTCGGCGCCTCCGGCTCGGGCAAATCGACGCTGCTGCATCTGCTGGGCGGGCTCGATACGCCGACCAAGGGCAGCGTCACCCTGCAGGGCAAGGACTTCGCCAGCCTGAGCGAGACCGCGCGCGGCGACCTGCGCAACACCTCGCTGGGCTTCGTCTACCAGTTCCACCACCTGCTGCCGGAATTCAGTGCGCTCGACAACGTCGCCATGCCGTTGATGATACGCCGCGTGAAGCGCGCCGAAGCCGAATCGGCGGCGCAGCAGATCCTGGCGCGCGTCAACCTGGCCAAACGCGTGACGCACGTGCCGGGCGAACTGTCGGGCGGCGAACGGCAGCGCGTGGCGCTGGCGCGCGCGCTGGTCACGCAGCCGGCGTGCGTGCTGGCCGACGAGCCGACCGGCAACCTCGATCACGCCACCGCGCAGCAGATCTTCGACCTGATGCTGGAGTTGTCGCGCACCCTGGGCACCGCGTTCGTCATCGTCACCCACGACATCGAACTGGCGCGCCGCTGCGACCGCGTGCTGCGCATGACCGACCAGGGCCTGCAACCGGACCCGCAACCGGCCACGGTATAGGCCATGTGGATCGACACCCACTGCCATCTCGACGCGCACGAATTCGGCGCCGAATCGGCGGCGCAGGCCGCGCTGGCGCGCGCGGAGGGCGTGGGCATGATCGTGATCCCGGCCGTTGAGCGGGCCAACTTCGGCATCGTCGCCGACCTGGCCGCCTCCGTGGACAATGCCTGCTACGCGCTGGGCATCCATCCCATCTACGTACCGCACGCGGTCGAAGACGATTTGCGCTTGCTGCGCGAGCAGGTGCAAGCCGCCTTGAAGGACAAGCGCTTCGTGGCGCTGGGCGAGATCGGCCTGGATTTCTTCATCCCCATGCTGACCGAAGCGGCAATGCGCGAGAAGCAGATTTACTACTTCCGCGAACAGCTGAAGATCGCCCGCGACTTCGAGCTGCCGGTGCTGATGCACGTGCGCCGCTCGCAGGACGTGGTGCTCAAGCACGTGCGCCAGATCCGGCCGGCGGGCGGCATCGCCCACGCCTTCAACGGCAGCGAGCAGCAGGCGCGCGGCTACATCGACCTCGGATTCAAGCTCGGATTCGGCGGCGCCATGACCTTCACGCGCGCGCTACAGATACGCCGGCTGGCGGCCGAACTGCCGCTGGACGCGATCGTACTGGAGACCGACGCCCCCGACATCGCGCCGGCCTGGATCCATCCCGGCCGCAACAGCCCCGACCAGATTCCGCGCATCGGCGCCGTGCTGGCCGAACTGCGCGGCATCGGCATCGATCAGATAGAAAACGCCACCACCGCCAACGCCCACGCGGCCTTGCCGCGCCTGCCCACCTGATTGCACCGCTGGCTGATCTGTATCAAACGACGGCGGGATCGTCCGGTACGCCGCCGTGGCTGTGTGCATAGTATCGCGGAAGGAGGCGATGCGATGCGGATGGCGATCTTGGGCTTTGCTGCGGGCGCGGCGTTCCTGCAGATGCAGGCGGCGTTGCCGGAGCTGCGCTGGTGCTTCGCCGCCGCAGTGGCGCCAGTGGTGCTGGCACTGTCGCGGCGGCTGCCGGGCTGGTGGCGTGACGGCTGCGCGCTGGCGGCGGGCGTGATCGGCGGCTTTTTCTGGGCCGCCTGGCTGGCGCACGTCGCGTTGGCGCCAGAGCTTGCGGCCGCTGACGAGGGCCGCGATATCCGCCTGGTGGGCGTCGTCGCGAGTCTGCCTTACCGGTTTTCGCAAGGTGTGCGCTTTAATTTCGCGGTCGAGCAGGCCGCCGGCGCGCGGGTGCCGCCCAGGATTGCGCTGGCATGGTATTCGGGCTATCGCGATCAGGTCGGCGAGGTGCCGGATATCCAGCCGGGGGAGCGCTGGCAGTTGACGGTGCGTCTGCAGCGCCCGCACGGCAATGCGAATCCATACTGCTTCGATTACGAAGCCTGGCTGCTGGAGCAGGATCTGCGCGCCACCGGTTATGTGCGCGCCGCGCGCGACAACCGGCGGGTCGACAGGTTTGTTGTCGGCTTCGGCAACCTGGTGGAGCGCGGCCGCGCGGCGCTGCGGGCCAGAATACTGGCGGCGCTGCCGGATCAACCCTATGCCGGCGTGATCGTGGCGCTGGTGGTCGGCGATCAGCGCGGCATCGATCAGGCCGACTGGCAGGTGTTCAACCGCACCGGCATCGGTCATCTGATTTCCATCTCCGGCCTGCATATCACGATGGTGGCGGGACTGTTTGCGTGGGCCGCTTTCACGTTGTGGCGCAAGTCCTTCTTCACGCGCGCGCAACTGCCCCTGCTGCTGCCGGCGCAGAAGGTGGCGGCGCTGGCCGGCGCCGCCGTGGCGCTGTTTTATGTGCTGCTGGCCGGCTTCGGCGTACCCGCACAACGCACCTTGTACATGCTGGCGGTGGTCGCCGCCGCGCTGTGGTGCAACCGCCTGACCAGCGTATCGCATGTGTTGTGCACTGCGCTGGGCGCGGTGCTGCTGCTCGATCCCTGGGCCGTGCTGTGGCCGGGGTTCTGGTTGTCGTTCGGGGCGGTGGCGCTGATCCTGTACGCGACGGTGGGGCGGACGGCCGCACGTCCCGCCCGTCCGGCGCCCGGTGTGGCGCCGACGGCGCTGTCGTCGTGGCGGAAACTGGGGCAGGCCTTGCGTGTCGGCGCGCAGACGCAATATGTCGTCACCTGCGGTCTGGTACCGCTGACGATGCTGCTGTTCGGCCAGGTGTCGGTGGTCAGTCCGCTGGCGAATGCCGTCGCAATTCCGCTCGTCAGCCTGGTGGTGACGCCACTGGCGTTGGCCGGCAGCCTGCTGCCGCAGCCGCTGGCGGTGCTGGCGCTGGGCGCGGCGCACCTGCTGGTGGCGTGGCTGGCGGCCTGCCTGCAGTGGTTCAGCGTCCTGCGTTATGCCGTCTGGAGTGCGCCGGTGCCGCCGTTCTGGCTGTTCTGCTGGGCGATGGCCGGCACGCTCTGGCTGCTGGCGCCGCGCGGTTGGCCGGTGCGCTGGCTGGGCCTGGCGGCGTGGATACCGCTGCTGGCCGCCGAACCGTCCCACCCGCCGCCGGGTCGCATGACCGTCACCGCTTTCGATGTGGGGCAGGGCATGGCGCTGCTGATCGAGACCAGCAACCACCGCCTGCTGTACGACACCGGCCCTGCCTACAGCGCCGAGTCGAATGCAGGCAACCGCGTGATCGTGCCGTATCTGCGCGGCCGCGGCATCCGTGCGCTGGATGGCATGATCGTTTCGCACAGCGATACCGATCATGCGGGCGGCGCGCTGGCGGTGCTGGACAGCGTGCCCGCCGGCTGGGTGCTGTCCTCGCTGCCGGCCGGCCACGCCATCGTGCGGGCCGCGCGCCAGCATGTCGCCTGCGCCGCCGGTCAGCGCTGGGACTGGGACGGCGTGACGTTCGAGATCCTGCATCCGGCCGCCGCCAGCTATGCCGACGCCACCCTCAAGCCCAACGCGCGCGGCTGCACGCTGAAGATCAGCGCCGGCGGCCGGGCCATGCTGCTGCCCGGCGATATCGAGGCCGGGCAGGAGGCGGCGCTGCTGGCGCGCGATCCGGCGCGGTTGCGCGCGGACGTGCTGCTGGCGCCCCATCACGGCAGCGGCACCAGTTCCACGCCGGCGTTTCTGCAGGCGGTCGGACCGCGGGCGGCGCTGTTTCAGGTCGGCCACCGCAACCGCTATCATCATCCCAAGCCGGAAGTGTATGCGCGCTACGGCGCGCTGCACATCCAGCGCTACCGCACCGACCAGGACGGCGCCATCACAGTCGAGTTCGCCGACACGGTCCGCATCACCAGCTACCGTCGCGCCCAGGCACGCTATTGGCGAAATTAGAGCGTTTCCACCAGCCGTGCGCGGCTACTGCCATTACAATGGGGCGAAAATAATCACAGGGGAGACTGCCAGTGAGCAAGCCCAAGCTGCATTTCGCCCACGCCAACAGCTATCCGGCCGGGGTCTACCGGCAGTTTTTCGCGCTGCTGGGCGAGAATTTCGAGATCCAGGCGCTCGACATGCACGCCCACAATCCGCGTTATCCGGTCACCGACTGCTGGCCTGCGCTGGTCGACGAATATATTGCCGAGCTGAGCGCGCGCTATACCGAGCCGGTGATCCTGGTCGGCCACTCGCTGGGCGGCATGCTGAGCCTGATGGTGGCGCAGCAGCGTCCCGACCTGGTGCGCTGCGTGGTGATGCTGGATGCGCCCGTGGTGGGCGGCTGGCGCGCGCTGGCCTGGCATCTGATCAAGCGCTTCGGCCGCGCCTACAAGGTGCCGCCCGCCAAGTTCTCCATCCGCCGTCGTAACGTCTGGCCCAGCGCCCACGCGGCGTACACGCATTTCGCCGCCAAGGATTTGTTCGCGGCCTGGGCGCCGGGCGTGCTGGCCGATTACATCGATTGCGGCCTGAAACCGCATGCCGAGGGCGTTCAGCTGCGCTACACGCGTGAAATCGAAACGGCGGTCTACGCGACGTTGCCGCATCACCTGCCCAAGCTGCTGCGCAATGGCTATCCGCGGCCGATCGGCTTCATCGGCGGCGACAATTCGTGGGAAACCAGCCAGTCCGGCCATGCACACACCAAGGCGCTGGTCGGGCCGCATTTCCGCATCATCCCCGGCGGCCATCTGTTCCCGATGGAGAATCCGGCCGCCGCCGCCCAGGCGACCACGCGGATGATCGCCGACCTGCTCGACGGTCAAGCCGGTAAAAAGGTTCTTAAAAACGAGGCTTTAGCGTAAAATCGCGGGCATTGTAAACCTTGAGGATGGCCTTGCGATGACGATAAAAAGCGACAAATGGATACGCCGTATGGCGGAAGAACACGGAATGATCGAGCCGTTCTTCCCCGACCAGATACGCCAGGAAGATGGCCGCAAGGTGATTTCCTACGGTACCTCGTCGTACGGTTACGATATCCGCTGCGCCGACGAGTTCAAGGTCTTCACCAACATCAACAGCACCATCGTCGACCCGAAGAATTTCGATTCCAATTCCTTCGTCGACGTGAAGAGCGATGTCTGCATCATCCCGCCGAATTCGTTCGCGCTGGCGCGCACCATGGAATATTTCCGCATTCCGCGCAGCGTGCTGACGGTTTGCCTGGGCAAGTCGACCTACGCGCGCTGCGGCATCATTGTCAATGTCACGCCGTTCGAGCCGGAATGGGAAGGTTATGTGACGCTGGAGTTTTCCAACACCACGCCGCTGCCGGCCAAGATCTACGCCGGCGAGGGCTGCGCCCAGGTGCTGTTCTTCGAGAGCGACGAAGTCTGCGACGTGTCCTACAAGGACCGCAACGGCAAATACCAGGGCCAGCACGGCGTGACCCTGCCGAAAGCGTAATCGCGGCGCCGGTCAGGCCTTGACCGGCAACACCATGTCCACGCACAGGCCACCACCGGGACGGTTGCTGGCCTTGATGCTGCCGCCATGCGCCTCCACCACGTGGCGGGCGATGGCCAAACCCAGGCCGTGACCTTCGGCGCTGGCGTTGATCGAACGGAAGAAGGGCTGGAAGATGGTTTCCAGATCGGCCGGCGCCACGCCGGGACCGTGGTCCAGCACGCGAATGCTCAGCTGCCCGGTGTCCGGCAGGCTGCGCGCCTGCAATTGCACCGTGCCGCCCTCGGGGCTGTGCTTGATGGCGTTGCGCACCACGTTTTCGATGGCCCGGCCCAGCAAATCCGGCTGGCCGATCACTTTCACGTCCGCTTCGCCGTCCAGCAGCACGCTGCGGTTCTGGCTGGCGGCTTCGTAGGCGGCGTCGTCGGCGATCTGGTCGAGCAGGTCGGCCATGCTGATCTCTTCCTGCGTGGCGGTGATGGCGCCGGCCTCCAGCCGGGCCAGCGTCAGCAGTTCACCCACCAGCTTGTCCATGCGCACGCTTTCGCGCTCGATGCGTTCCATCGACGCGGCCCATTTGTCCGGCTGCTGGTGCGCCAGGCCGATTGCCGCCTGCAACCGCGCCAGCGGCGAGCGCAGTTCGTGCGAAACATCGTGCAGCAGCCGCGTCTGGCCGTCGATCAGGCTGCGCAGGCGCGCGGTCATGCGGTCGAAATCGCGCCCCAGGTCGTTGAGTTCATTGCCGCTGAGGATGCTGGCGTTGGCGAAGCGCGGCGACAGGTCGCCGTCGGCGGCGGCGTCGAATGCCTGGCGCAGCGCGCGGATCGGACGCGAGAAATACCAGGCCAGCAGCACCGAGAACAACAGGCTGGCGACGGTGGCGGCCGCGATCGGCACCCATGGGCCGAGTGGCTGGAAGCGCGGCCCCCACGGCCCACCGCCCATGCCGCGGCCGTCGCCCGGCATGCCCTCGGGGCCGGGGCCGCCGAAACCGTTGGGTTGGAAAGTTGGCGGACCGCCGCGCGTGCCGGTGCCGAATGGTTGGCCCGGCTGGCCTGACTGGTCCGACGGCATGCCCGGCGCCGCCGCAGGCTCTTGGCCGGGGCCATGGAAGCCGGGCGGACGGTTGCGTTCGCGTTCGCGCCGTTCGACGCGCTCCTCGATTTCGGACGCGGCCTTGATGGCGATCTGCGCGCCGCCGCCCAGGTTGGCCAGCAGCGGGCGGTTGTCGCCGTCCATGCCGCGCAGGCGCTCGCCCGAAGGCAGGAACAACAGGTAGCGTTTGCCGTCGTCGCCGCGCACCTGGCGCACCACGCGGCGCTTGCCGTCTTCCTTCAGACGGATGCGCGATTCCTGCAGCGTGCGCGTGCTCACCACCCGGCCCAGCAACTCGTGTTCCTGCTCGTCGACCGCGTACACGCGGTGCCGCTCCATGTTCTCCAGCATGCGCTGCAGCGCCTTGACGCCGCCGAATTCGAGCGTCGCGGCGGCGGCGTTGATGGCCATTTCGGCCGGCGGGCTGGTGTCCAGATTGTCCAGCGGCGACACCTGCTGATTGCGGTTCTTCAGCCAGATAGCGCCGCCGATCCCCACCGTGGCCGCGAACTGCGCCAGCAGGATGGACAGGAAAAACTTCCAGAACAGACGACCCAAGACCTTACTCCTTGATCAGCTGATATCCCAGCCGGTAGACGGTCTGCAGGCAGGAGCGGCCGTCGGCGATGGTGCCGAGCTTGTGGCGCAGGCTGCTGAGGTGGACGTCGATGTTGCGGTCGAAGCGGGCAAGCGGCCGGCCCAGCCCTTGCTCGGACAGCGTGTTCTTGCTGACTGGCTTGCCGGCGTTGCGGGCCAATACTTCCAGCAGGTTGAACTCGGTGCTGGTCAGTTCCAGCTTGTCGCCGGCCCAGGTGGCGCGGCGCTGTTCCGGATACATGGTCAGCTGGCCGACCGTGATCGCGCTCGAGGTGCCGCTGTCGGCCGGGGCGCTCTGCGCGCGGCGCAGGATGGCGCGGATACGCGCGGTCAGCTCGCGCGGCGTGCACGGCTTGGCCACGTAATCGTCGGCGCCCAGCTCCAGGCCGACGATGCGGTCGGTATCGTCGCCGCGCCCGGTCAGCATCAGGATCGGCAACTGGCTGTGGGTGCGGATGCGGCGCAGGGTTTCCAGGCCGTTCATGCGCGGCATCATCACGTCGAGGATGGCGATGGCGTACAGGCCGGTGTTGGCCTCGGCGGTGCCGGCCTCGCCGTCGTGCACGGCTTTGACGTCGAATCCTTCCTGTTCCAGATATTCCTTGAACATGCCGACGAGTTCGATGTCGTCGTCTATCAGCAGTACTTTGCTCTTCATTGCAGCGCGCTTGGTTGGATGGAGGTCGTCCATGATACCAGCCCGAAACCGTGGCCATGCCCGGTTTTACCCCGATTTACAAAGATTTTCCTGAAGGTAATTGAATGTCAGACTGACATTTTTACGCCGATTTACGTTGCGCTTACCGCGCTTAACAGGGGCGACATCGAGAATGGTGGCTCTCCACCAAGAACAAGGATTATTTGCATGAAGACACCAACAGCTAGCGTACGCAACATCGTGCTGGCCGCCGTCATGGCGCTGCCACTGTGTACGGTGGGCGGCGCCGCCCGTGCCGATGAAGAGATGGCCGGACCCATGCCTGCCGCCCAGGACCAGCACGGTCCGCGCGGCCCCGGCCGATTCGCCGACGATGGCGCTGACGCCGGTCCACCATCCGGCGGCCCTGGACACGGCCCCGGCGAGCGCGCAGGTGCCGGGGCCGGTGGCCCGGAGCACGGCCCCGGGTTCGGCCCCGGTCCCATGCCCGGCGTCGGTCCCGGCCGTCCGCCATTCCTCCACGGCATCGCACTGACCGAAGCGCAGGATGACAAGATCTTCGCGATCTTGCATGCGGAGCAACCATATCTGCGCGAGCAGGGCAAGGCGGCCGCCAAGGCGCGCCAGGCACTGCGCGAGATGGCCGGCGCCGACAAGTACGACGACGCCAAGGCCGCCGCGTTGGCCAAGGAGGCCGCCACCGCCGAGGCCAACCTCGCGCTACACCACGTACGGACTCAGCAGAAACTGCTGGCCGTGCTGACGCCGGAGCAGCGCACGCAGTTGACGGCGGAGCAGCCGCATCACCCGCCGCGTCCGTGATTCCTTCAACCCACCAGCGGAGAAATGTATGTCGATTAGTGCCTTGAGTTCCAGCAGCCAGCTCAGCTTCCTGAGCCGCCTGAGCAGCGTCAACGCCAGCAGCAGCAACAGTACCGACGGCGTGCGTCCGCCGCCACCGCCGCCGGACGGGGCAGGCGGCGGTTTCGCCGACGCCATCGCCGCGGCATTGAAGGCGATCGGCGTCAGCGACAGCGGCAGCACAGCCAGCACCTCGGACAGCTCGGCCAGCACGACCGCCAGCACCGACGCCAGCGACAGCGCCGACGGCGCCGATGCCGCCGCCGCGCTGGGCAGCTTTCTGCAGAGTCTGATGGGAGCGCTGCATGCACAAAACAGCAGTAGCGAACCGCCGCCACCGTACAGCGAGCAGCAGGCCGGCGGTCAAGGCGGCCAGGGCCGTCTGGATGCCGACCTGCAAAGCCTGATTTCCAAGCTGAGTTCGGACAGCACGAGCAGCGCCAGCGGCTCCAATGACAGCGATGACGCAGTCAGCCAGCTGGAAAGCAGCTTTGCAAATCTGCTGGACAAGCTGGGCGTCAGCACCGATGCCGCCGGCAGCACCGATGCCGCCGACAGCACCGACAACAGCGGCGGCACAGCCATCGCCTCCAGGCTGGAGGCTTTCCTGCAGGCGCTGTCCAGCAAGGTCGGCCACCACGGCGCCAGCGGCAACCTGGTCGACACCACGGTTTAAGCGCAGTACCCGTCGCCGCGCGTCCTGCGCGGCGGCTTCACTCACCGGAAAAGATATGGATATGCACGACGATCACCATCACAGCCTGGCCGACGATCTGGCCGCGATGCTCAATCTGAACCACGACCGCCGCCAGACCCTGCGCTGGCTGCTGGCCGGCGCCTCGGCGTTGCCGATGCTGGGATGTGGCGGCGGCTCGGACGCGGGCGGCAGCGCCGCCACCACGCAGACCTCGACCACCACCACCACGACCACGACCGGCAGCACGGGCACCAGCACCACCGGCAGCTCCGGCACGGGCACCACCACCACCGGTTCCTGTTCGGTGATTCCGGAGGAGACCGGCGGCCCTTATCCGGCCGACGCCACCAACAGCAACAACAGTGGCGTGGTCAATGTGCTGACCCAGTCGGGCGTGGTGCGCAGCGACATCCGCAGCAGCTTCGGCAGCGCCAGCGCTGCGGCGGCCGGCGTACCGCTGACCATCAAGCTGCAGATCGTCAACGCCAACAACAACTGCGCGCCGCTGGCCAACGCCGCGGTCTACCTGTGGCACTGCGACCGCGACGGCAATTATTCGCTGTATTCGAGCGGCGTGACTGGCCAGAACTACCTGCGCGGGGTGCAGGAAACCGACAGCGGCGGCAACATCACCTTCACCTCGATCTATCCGGGCTGCTACTCGGGCCGCGTGCCGCACGTGCACTTCGAGGTGTACCCGTCGCTGGCCAAGGCGACCACCGCATCGAGCCGCATCAAGACGTCGCAGTTCACTTTCCCGGTGGCGACCAGTACCGAGGTCTACGCCACCACCGGCTACAGCGCCAGCGTGCGCAACCTGGCGTCGATCAGCTTTGCGACGGATAACGTGTTCAGCGACGGCTACGCGCTGCAGATGGCCACCATCAGCGGCAACACCACGGACGGCTATGTGGCGACGCTGGTGGTGGCGGTGTCCGCTTAGGCTCAGGCGGCGTTCATGAAGCCCAGGTTGCGGGTGCTGAAGTTGCCGATGTTCGGAAACACATCGGCGATCTGGGCTGCGGACAGGCCGAACCAGCTGGCCAGCGTGGCGCCATACTGGTCCACCGAGACGGTCGGCAGCAGGGCGCCCGAGCCGACGTCCAGCGCGTGGCCCTCACCGCTGGGAGGGAAGACGCCGTAAATATCTTTGCCCTTGACCGCGCCGCCGACCACGAAGTGGTGCGAGCCCCAGCCGTGATCGGTGCCGTCGCCATTGCTGGCGAAGGTGCGGCCGAAGTCGGAAGCGGTGAACAGGGTGACTTGTTTGCGCATGTCGGTGCCCTGCAGGCTGGCCATCATGTTGTCAAAGTAGGCGATGGCGTGCGCCACCTTGGCCAGCAGTTCGGCGTGGTCGTCCA
The DNA here is from genome assembly GCF_004614165.1 of Duganella callida. Taxonomy (GTDB): domain Bacteria; phylum Pseudomonadota; class Gammaproteobacteria; order Burkholderiales; family Burkholderiaceae_D; genus Rugamonas; species Rugamonas callida. Next base: position 49,693 of record NZ_SPVG01000030.1, read on the forward strand.
GCTGGGTGCTGTGCGTATCGAAACCGGCCATGTTGACATAAAATACCTGGCGTTTCGCGCCCATGCCACCGCGACCGGCGATCAACCGCGCCACCATTTGCAACTGTTTCGCCAGCGGGTTGACGCTGGATTGGCCAGTCACCGGGCTGACGAAGGCGCTGGGGTCGGGCACGCCGTTCGCGCCGGCCGCCGGCAGCGAACTGGCCAGCACCGACTGGCTGGCAATCGCGCGCTGCATGATGGCCGCGTACTCTTTTTCCATCGGGTCGTTGCTGGACGCCGTGATGATGGATTGCAAGGAGTTGCCGGCCGGGGTGGTGTGAAACAGCGAGCCGGTCAGCACCTCCACCGGCGGATTGCCGTTGGGATGAACCTGGAACTGGCGCACGCTGCGGCCCGACAGGAATACCGTATTGCCGGCGGTGGAAATGCTGGTAAAGGTCGCATTGCCGTTGCCGGATGCCACCAGGTCGCCCATGCGACCGCCCCAGCCCGACGCCGTGCCTTCGGGACCGCCCGACTGCCAGACCGATTGCTGGTCATTGTGCGAGAACAGCTTGGGCGGCAGCGCCACCGAGCCCGCGTTGTACTGCGCCAGCGTGGTCGGCTGCACCAGCGTGCCGACGTTGGCGACGATGGCGGCGCGGCCGCCGTCGAACAGGGTTTTCAGCGGCGCCAGCGACGGGTGCAGTGCAAAGCTGCGGCCCGTCTGGGCGGTATTCGGCGTGATCGACAGCAGGCCGCGGCTCTGGCCCGGCGCCGGCAGCGCCAGGTTGCCGTTGTCGTTGCCGCCACGCAGACGGGTATATTCCGACCACGACGCCGGGTCGGTGGCCACCACGGTGTTAAACGGGTCGTTACCGCCGACCATGAACAAGCAGACGATGGCTTTATAGTCGCCGGCGGTCTGTGCCGCGGCCGTACCCATGGCGGCCAGGTTCAGCGCAAACGGCGCGGCGCTGGCGCCGGCGGCGGCCAGCATGGAACTGAGGAAACGGCGGCGGGAGAATTGCTCTTTGCTCATTTTTAACTCCTTATTTCTGTACGACGTATTCAGGCGAAGCCATCGCCAGGAAAATGGCCAGGGAAACCCGCGAATCGCGCGACACGGTCGCGTCGGCGGCGTTGGTCGCCACCGCCGGGTCTTGCACCGACTTGACGGCACTGAGGATCTGGTTGCGCAGCGAGCTGGACATATTGCCGTTCAGCAGCAGCAGCTTGACGCGGTCGACCAGCGCCTCCGGCTGGGAGACCAGCGCCCGCTCGGCCGTGTAGTTGGGCACGAGGTCCGGTACGCCGCTGGCGCCGCCGGTGCCCGAGTTGATGGCGTAGCGCATGAAGTTGACGTAGCCGATCACCGAGGGCTCGGTGGCGATCTGCAGTTCCGGCGCGCTCAGGTTCTTGGCGGCCAGATCGGAGTTCGGCGGTACGTAGCCCGGACGGTAGAAATTGAACACCGACGGCGAGTTCATCGGCGTCTGCGCCAGCTGCTGGACCGGATTATCGGTGTTGAACATCAGGAAACGGCCCGACTTCGAGGTGACGTTGAAGGCGCGCATCCAGTTGGTCAGGCGGATCACCGGTTCACGTACCTTGGGCGAGGCGGTCACGCCCGGCGCGTTGGCGTAGCGGGCTTCCGGCGCCAGGAAGATGGCGCGGATCACCGCCTTCATGTCGCCGCGCACGCCCTGGCCGTTGTCGGCAAAGGTCAGCGCCACGCGCGACACGTAGGCCGGCGAAGGATTGCTGGTGACCAGGCGTTCGATCAGGCGGCGGGCAATGAAGGGGCCGGTGTTGCGGTTATTGAACAGCGTGTCCAGTGCCACTTTCATATCGGCTTCGGCCGTGGTGCCGCTGCCGATGGTTTTGCCGAGGAAGCGCTTTTCCGAGGTCGAGTGGAAAGCCGAGTACACTTGCATCGGCATGGTTTCACGGTTGGCGTCTTTGAGCGTGCCATAAAAACGCGCTTCGGACGCGTCCGGACCACCCCAGCACCAGCCGGTAAAGACTTTCGCCAGGCCCATGACGTCGGCGTGGCTGTAGGTTTCCACCGGTTTGCCATTTTGCAGCAGCAGCGTGCCGTCCTGTTTTTGTTCATACAAGCCGATGGTCATCAGCTGCATGATTTCGCGCGCGAAGTTTTCGTCCGGCATGCGGGTCGCCGATTCCTTCTGGTTGCGCAGGTGCGACAGGTACAGGCCCATCATCGGGCTGGTGGCCACGTCCTGCAGCAGATCGCGGAAGTTGCCGAAGGCGTTTTTCTCCAGCAGGTCGTAGTAATTTGCGACGCCGCGCGGGAAATTATAGATGGCAACCTGCTGGGTCGAGATCACGAAAATTTGCGACAGCGCGTAGGCCACACGCTGACGCAACTGATCGTCGCCAGTGACGGCCTGCTTCCACCAGCTTTCCAGAAAATTATTGGTGGTCAGGTTGGCGACGCCGCCCAAGCTGGGGGCCAGCGCATTCATGGTCGCCAGGTGGCTGGTACGTGGCAGCGCGAATTGCGCCTCAATCCAGGCCGCCTGGCCGCTGGCGGCGACGTCATTGATGGATTTCTCGGTAGGGCCGAACGTTGCCTGGGCCAGGAAGCGGGATGCCTCGGCCGGAGAGATCGGGCTGGCGGCCACAGCGGCCGTGGGGGCGGCCGCGGCGCCACCCTGGACAACGCGGCTGGAACTGGCGCCCGCGCCGCCTTGCACCACCAGGCCAGCGGTGGCGACGAAAGTATTGGCATCGTTCGATGAAGACAGGTTTTGGCCATCGCCACCGCCGCAGGCGGACAATATAAGCAGCGAGGTCAGCGGCAGGGCGTACCGGAGATTTCCTAGTTTCATTTAGTTTCCCAACGGAATTATTTGACACGAGCCGATTGTAAAATAATTTTTTTGGGAAATAAAAAGGCGATTTCAATTCCGCGCTGCAATGTTAACTTTGGGGAATTTTTTTTGACGGAGATCGGCGGAGTTCGCCACAAAATACGGGAACTTATTAGGGTGAAAACGGATATTAATTTTTGACAAGGTGTTGCGTTCATGTTGAAATTGTGTCGCCGCAAATTAAAATTGCGACATTGTGTTGCTCAGCTTGTGTCTTCCTTGAGTTATTCACAATGTTTATGACAAAAAAAGGGCAGCTTGCGCTGCCCTGGTGCGCTTGAACGGCGAGTTTATTGCTTGACGCAATCGACGAAATAGCCGCGCTTGCCATCGACTTCGCGCTTGACCAGCCCGTGCACGTCGGTCTCGAAGCCGGGGAAGCGCTCGTTGAAGTCGCGCGCGAAGCGCAGGTAATCGACGATGGTCCGGTTGAAGCGCTCGCCGGGGATCAGCAGCGGAATGCCGGGCGGATACGGCGTCAGCAGGATCGAGGTGATGCGGCCTTCCAGCTCGTCGATGGCGACGCGTTCGATTTCGCGGTGCGCCATCTTGGCGAACGCTTCCGACGGCTTCATGGCCGGCACCATGTCCGACAGATACATTTCGGTGGTCAGGCGCGCCACATCGTAGGCCTTGTAGAAGTCGTGGATCTGCTGACACAGGTCGCGCAGGCCGACTTTTTCGTAGACCGGGTTGGCGGCCGCGAATTCCGGCAGGATGCGCCACATCGGCTGGTTCTTGTCGTAATCGTCCTTGAATTGCTGCAGAGCGGTCAGCAGCGTGTTCCAGCGGCCCTTGGTGATGCCGATGGTAAACATGATGAAGAACGAGTACAGGCCGCACTTTTCAATGATGACGCCGTGCTCGGCCAGGTACTTGGTCACGATCGAGGCCGGAATGCCGGTCTCGTCGAACTGGCCGTCCAGCGACAGGCCCGGATTGACGATGGTGGCCTTGATCGGGTCCAACATGTTGAAGCCCGGCGCCAGCTTGCCGAAGCCGTGCCAGTCGTCTTCCGCCTTGATGATCCAGTCTTCGCGCGAGCCGATGCCTTCTTCGGCGAACTCTTCCGGACCCCAGACCTTGAACCACCAGTCCTTGCCCCATTCCTGGTCGATCTTCTTCATGGCGCGGCGGAAGTCCAGCGCTTCCAGGATCGATTCCTCCACCAGCGCGGCGCCGCCCGGCGCTTCCATCATGGCGGCGGCGACGTCGCAGGAGGCGATGATCGAGTATTGCGGCGAGGTCGAGGTGTGCATCAGGTACGCCTCGTTGAAGGCGTCCTGGTCCAGCTTGACGGTTTCCGACTCGCGCACCAGCACCTGCGAGGCCTGCGACAGGCCGGCCAGCAGCTTGTGGGTCGACTGGGTCGAGAAGATCATCGATTCCTTGGCGCGCGGCCGGTCCTTGCCGATCGCGTGCATGTTCTTGTAGAAATCGTGGAAGGTGGCGTGGGGCAGCCAGGCTTCGTCGAAGTGCAGGGTGTCGATCTTGCCGTCAAGCAGTTCGCGCAGGGTTTCCACGTTGTACACCACGCCGTCATAGGTCGACTGGGTGATGGTCAGGATACGCGGCTTCTTGTTCACCGCGTCGCGGGCGAACGGGTTGGCCTCGATCTTGCGCATGATGCTTTCTGGCGAGAACTCTTCCAGCGGGATCGGCCCGATGATGCCCAGGTGATTGCGGGTCGGCATCAGGAACACGGGGATGGCGCCGCACATGATGATCGAGTGCAGGATCGACTTGTGGCAGTTGCGGTCGACCACCACGATGTCGCCCGGTGCCACGGTCGAGTGCCAGACCATCTTGTTCGAAGTCGAGGTGCCGTTGGTGACGAAGTAGCAATGGTCGGCGTTGAAGATGCGCGCGGCATTGCGCTCGGACTTGGCGACCGGGCCGGTGTGGTCCAGCAACTGGCCCAGTTCTTCCACCGCATTGCAGACGTCGGCGCGCAGCATGTTCTCGCCAAAGAATTGGTGGAACATCTGGCCGATCGGCGATTTCAGAAACGCCACGCCGCCCGAGTGACCTGGGCAGTGCCAGGAATAGGAACCGTCATTGGCGTACTCGACCAGCGCGCGGAAGAACGGCGGCGCCAGGCCGTCCAGATAGGACTTGGCTTCACGGATGATGTGGCGCGCGACAAATTCCGGGGTGTCCTCGAACATGTGGATGAAGCCGTGCAGCTCGCGCAGGATGTCGTTGGGAATGTGGCGCGAAGTGCGTGTTTCGCCATACAGGTAGATCGGGATGTCGGCGTTCTTGTAGCGGATTTCCTCGACAAAGGCGCGCAGCGATTTCAGCGCGGTGTCGGTGTCTTCCACCGAGCCGGTGCCGAATTCCTCGTCGTCGATCGACAGCACGAAGGCCGACGCGCGTGATTGCTGCTGGGCGAACTGGGCCAGATCGCCGTAGCTGGTCACGCCCACCACTTCCATGCCTTCTTTTTCCATCGCATCGGCCAGGGCGCGAATACCCAGGCCGGACGTGTTCTCGGAACGGAAATCCTCGTCAATGATGACGATGGGGAAACGAAATTTCATGCATGTCTCCAAAAAAGCAGCCGCCCCTGACCGGATATGGAGGGGCGGGCTAGGGCGCGACCCTGCGGCCGCCAAAAAAATAAAGCGGGATTCTCGCAGAAATAGGGCCGCTGCGGGAAAAAATTATCGTAACAGAATGCACTGCCGGCATGACGCCAGCGTGACAGCCGGCATCATGTTTTCCGGTCAATGTTGCGCAATGGCCGCTCAGTGGCCGCCCAGCCAGGCCATGACACCCAGGGCGATGCCGACACCGGCCACGCCGTAGGCCAGGCCCATCATCCATTTCTTGCGCGTCAGCAGGGTGATCGCGGCCAGCGAGATGGCGATCTGCTCGGCGGTGGTGGCCAGCGCCCATTGGTGGTGCTTGTGCATGGCCTCATCCGATTTGTGGTTCCATTCTTTGGAGGACTCTTCCCACTTCTCGGCATCTTTCTTGATGTCTTCCTTCTCCTGCTTGTAGCGGGCGACCTCGGTCTCGTAGCGCTTGGGATCGACGCCGGGCAGGGTGATTGCCAGCTCGGCCAGGTTCTGCTTGGCGGACTTGGCCTGGTAATAGTTCCAACGGTTGGCCGCCTCGGTCTTGTCGATGGCGGCGTTGTTCTTGAACAGCGCGGCATCGTTCTGCGTGGCGCCGCCGAGGTAGCCGAACGCCGCGCCGACGGTGGCCAGGATGGCCGTCATCACGGCGATGTTGTTGGAGAAGCCGTCGCTGCCGTGTGCAGCGTGTTCGACCGCGTGATCGTGCGGTCCGTGTACGTGAAAGCCTTGACCAGACATGGGTATCCTTAATAAAACTCAGGCCTTGCGGCGCAGGGTGACAAAAGCGTAGTGCAAACCGGAGGGCGAGACGTGCGCTTCGCGCGCGGTTTCCTGCCAGACGCCGGCATCGGGTTCGGGGAAGAACGCATCACAGTCGAATGTATGGGCGATTTGCGTGATGATCAACCGGCTCGCCAGCGGCATCGCCTGCCGGTAGATCTCGGCGCCGCCGATGACGAAGGCGTCAGCGTCTTCGACCAGCGCCAGCGCGGCCTCGATGGAGTTGACGGCTTCGACGCCGTCGTGGCGCCAGCCGGCGTTGCGGGTGATGACGATGTTGCGGCGGTTGGGCAGCGGGCGGCCGATGGAATCGAAGGTCTTGCGGCCCATGATGATGGGATGGCCGGTGGTCAGGCGCTTGAAGTGCGCCATGTCCTCCGGCAGTTTCCACGGCAGGGTGTTGTGGATGCCGATGCCGCGGTTGGCGTCGGTGGCAACGATGATGGTCAGATGGCTCATGGTGATACTGAAACTGGATTGAGCCGGTATTATCGTTGAAAATCGCTGTCGGCGGCGTGCAGGCGCCGCGAAAAGTCCAGCAGGCCCTGGGGATTGATGTCGGGCGGCGTATCTACGCCAGGGGCAAAGAACGCGTGATCAGGATCGAGGCACGCAAATTCCGGTTTTCGCCCAACGTGATCGAGCTGAGAGCTGACGGCGGTGGATTTCCCGCATGGGTTCAGCGTGCCGGAACTGAACCTGCTTGCCGATCTGGTCATGGACAAGCCGGTGCAGGTCAGGCAGAAGCCGGAGGCCGAAGGCAGATTCGGCTTCCTGTGCGATAACTTCTGCGGCAGCGGCCACGAGGAAATGGCCGAGACGATGAACGTGACAGCCTGACGCTCAACGCCCGGCGTGGTGGAAGAATCCCCGCAGATGAGTTGCCAGCGCCTGCGGCGCTTCCAGCGGCATCATGTGACCGGTGCCCGTTTCGAGCAGGTGCAGTTCGGCGTCCGGGCAGTTGGCGGCCAGTTCACGGACGTCGTCCGCCGGGACCAGCTTGTCCTGTTCCGCGCCGATGATCAGTACCGGGCAGCGCAAGGCGTGCACGCGCGCCATCAGGTCGGGGCGCTCGATGGTGCTGCGGAACTGCGCCAGCAGCACTTCCTTGCCCAGGTCCACGGCCATCCGCTGGATCACGTCGATGATACCGGCATCGTCCAGATGTTCGGGCGCGACGATTTCGCGCAGGCGCATCTGCGTCATGCCGGTGTAGTGGTTTTTTTCCAGTTGCGGAATGATGCGCTCGCGCGTGGCCTTTTCCTTGTCGCCCAGCTTTTTGCCGGCGCTGCCGATGATGGTCAGCGACTTCACGCGTTCCGGATAGGCCAGCGCATATTCCACCGACAGGTAGGCGCCGAGCGAGAAGCCGACCAGGTTGGCCCGCGGCGCGCTGTGGGCGCCGATCAGTTCCAGCATCTGTTCGCGCGTGTGCGCCTTGTACAGCGGAACGTGGTTGAATTCGAAGCTCCCGTCCAGCAAGGGCAGCAGACGGCTCCACATGCGTTCGTCGCACAGCGTGCCTGGCACAAAGTCCAGACGCGTGGTCATACGGCCATCGGCGCGGTGATGGGCGCATGGTGCTGGTAGCCTTCCAGCATGAAGTCGGACGGTTCGATTTTCTCCAGCCATTCAGGCTCGTATTTGCCGGTCGGGGTGTAGGCCGGCACACGGTCGGAAATGATCAGCTGCGGCAGCGGCAGTGGTTCGCGCTTGAGCTGTTCCCGCACCATGTCCATGTGGTTTTCATAGATGTGGGCGTCGCCGATGAAGTAGCTGAACCAGCGCGGCGTGTAGCCGGTCAGGCGGCCGACCAGATGCATCAGCGCCGCACCCTCGGCCAGATTGAACGGCGTGCCCAGGCCCAGGTCGTTGGAGCGCACGTACAGGCACATCGACAGTTCTTTGGTCGATGGATTGGGTATGAACTGATAGAGCAGATGGCAGGCGGGCAGGGCGACGGCGTCCAGCACGGCGGGATTCCAGCCGTGGAACAGGATGCGGCGGCTGCCGGGGTTGTGGACGATGGTGTCCAGGCATTCGCGCAGTTGGTCGATGGCTTTGTACAGCAGGACTTTCTGGACGCCTTCCTCCTCCACCTGCGAGACGATGGCGTAGCCTTTCTTCAGGGCGTCGGCAATTTGCGCCTCCTGGTCGGCGTCGAGCAGCTTGTAGCCCGGCCATTGGCGCCACTGCACACCGTAGACCGGCCCCAGGTCGTCGGTGCCCTGGCGATACGGATTGTCCAGCCACTGCTGGTTTTCATTGGCGTTCTGGTCCCAGACCTTGCAGCCCAGCGCGCGGAAGTCGGCCGCGCTGCGCGAGGCGCGCAGGAAGGCGCACAGTTCGCCCACCACGGACTTGAAGGCGAGCTTTTTGGTCGTTACCGCGGGAAAACCTTTGGTCAGGTCGAAACGCATCATTGCGCCCGGCACGCTCAGGGTGCGGATGCCGGTGCGGTTGTCTTGCCAGCTGCCGGTGTCGATGACGGTTTGGATCAGGTCCAGGTATTGCTGCATTCGGTTCTCCAACGTGTGCGGGGTGGTGCGGGGACGGCTATTTTAGCAGGCCGGCCGGTCCCGGTCAGCGGCCGCCCGGTTTGCCTTTGCGACCGCCGGCTTGCGCGGTGGCGCGGCCCTCGGCGCGCGCCTGCGATTTGGCGCCGCGCCGAGG